>JAHFOF010000010.1 GCA_023266935.1 bacterium
CCTTCCCTCTCAAGTGGTTGGAGTTCCAACCGATTGGCGAAGACTCGGTTATCATCGTTGTTCGACAACACGATCCGTAGGGTCAAGAAACCAAAAACCCCGCAGTGATTTTCATCATTGCGGGGCTTTTTCTTTGTTAAAATCTTATATACGGATTGGGTGGATTAGGAATACCGAAAGTTCCAAGAATAAGATGAATCAAACCGTAGGCAGAGAACATGATGAACATCCCGAGTAATCCATACAGAATTTTCTTTTTTCCCTCTTCTCTATTTTTATCTGTAGTTTCTGATTTGATGAACTGAAATACCCCAAAAATAAAGATGATAGTTGCAATAGAGAAAACTAGAAGAATTAGCGGATTAAGAATAACAGCATTAATCTTGTTCAATAACCCTGTGGCAGACATTTGACTAAAACTTATCGAGCAGTGATGGTTGGAATAGCTGGAGTTCCAGCGGTACCTGGTGTTATGTTCAAAGCGGTACCAATGAAATTCACAAGTCCCCAAACAGCCACCATTACGAATAGAGCGACCACTCCCCAAATCATTATTTGTCGACCTTCACCACGTTTCTCAGGATCATGAGCGGCAAAAACGAACATAGCTAGACCCCAGAAGAATCCAAGAAGGGCAAGCCCCACTACGATTGGGAGAGCTGAATTAATAAGTTTCCCCACAGAACCAAGGAGAGTGCTTACATTACCGAGATCTTGCGCAAAGGCGAGAAATGGAGTCAACGCAACTCCAACAACAAGAATGGTTTGGAACTTTTTCATTTACAAATATATTTAATTTTTAATATACCCTATTTGGTATGTCTTAATAATACGCTTAAACATCTAAAACACCATAGAGATATGGGAATAACTATCCACTCGTGGGACAAGGCCCTCCGCAAGGACTGTCGAGTCCTTCTGGAATAATGAGAGAACCGTTGCTTCCATTTAGAGGAATGCCCAAAGCCACTCCCACGAACCTAACAAGCCCCCAAACAGCGAACATCACAAACAGAGTAATAATCCCCCACCTCATAATATTTCCTCCTTCTTCCCTAGCACTCTCACTCCCAGCATTAAAAATAAATTTAGCCAAACCCCAGAAAAAATACAATAGAGCAAGCCCAGCGACAACAACTATAAGTTGGTTCACGATTCCACCCGTAGCGATAAGCAAAGCTTTCATCTTTAATTAGTATTATTCGTTGGGAGAATGGGAATCCCAAACGGTCTGTCAGTAAATCCAAGACTTGATTGAGCAAATCGGATAATACCCCACAAAGCAAACATCACAAAGAAAGCAATGACTCCATAAATCATCAAATTTTCCCCATCTTCATGATTCTTCGCGTCTCCAGCATTGTGGATAAACTTTGCGAGGCCCCAAAAGAAAACCAAAATAGCCAAACCGCCCAGCACCGGAGAAGCGGTGTTGATTAAATCAATAAAAACATAAATCAAACTCTTTAAATCGGTTGGGGTATTCATTTGAGTTGATCAACAGTAGTAGTAAGGACTTTGGATATTACCCCCGCTCCAAGAAGCACAGCCGTGCCTATAGCTGTATAAAGCAGAGCTCTATGGGCGTTTTTAATCTTTGTTTCGTCACCCGATGCTGTCACATACAAAAATCCAGAATAAATAAAAGCCAAGACAGCGAGCACTCCTCCTATAGGAATCACTACATTGTTTATTATTTTTTCAAAAAGAGCTTGAAGGGTATCTACTCCACTACCAAATGGATTTTCTATCTTTCCATTAATGGTTTGAGTTTGCCCCATTCCTCCTGTGTTTGTAGGTCCAGTGACCTGAGCATAAACAAAAGACACAGAAACCCCCGAAAGAAAAACAAATACTAGAAGACTTGGGATAAATTTTTTCATTTATTTATGATGAGCTGGTTGAATCATTTTGGGGCGCCGAGGAGTGAATATCCTGGAGCAAGTAACCCATTAGTAATAGTATAGACCAAGAGCCATGCGACCAATATCCACAAAAATCCCTTGAGAACTGCCCACGCAGAAGCTTTGGCTGATTTCATCGCCCCTTCATCCCCCCCAGCAGTTAGAAGTTTAAAACCCACATAAGAGAAAGCTATCGCTGCTAGTAAAGTTGAAAGGATAATTAAATCGTGAATAAGAGCATTAGTTAGCTTTATTAAATCACCAAAACCACAGTCGGCACCACCACAAACGATTAAAGGTTCCCATCCCATATTATTTAATTAAAGCATTAATTTGATCTTCTGCGGACATCAGAGCTTCGTCTATTCTGGCCCTGCCTGATGTTACCGCTTCTATCATGTTGGTAAAGATGATGCTGGTCGCCTTATCATCTGGGTCATACCAACCATGAGATTGAATAGCAGAGTTGTAGAAAACATTTCCTATTGTATCTGTTGGTTTATTCGAAAGTAAATCTCGACGAGCCGGAGGAATTTGAAGAATTTTTGATAAAGTCAAAGAAGTATTAGACGAGACCAAGGCCAATATTGCACGAAGTGAAGCTGAAGGATTCTTTGAACCCTTTGAGATGGCCACTCCTCGAATAAGACCGAAGGTTAGAGTTTTACCCGAAACTCTTGATTGAGGAACTGGCGATACGCTTATATTTAGAGTTGGTGATTTAGCCTTAAGGATTGGAAGCTCACTCGCGTATCCTATATACAAAGCACTATCTCCCGAAGCAAAATTTGTTTGAGCCGAGCGCAACGATCTGTTCCAAGAATAAAAGGGCTTAGCTGGATTCGCAAATTGAGTATAAAAATCAAGAGCCGCATTTGCTGGTGTAAGCGTCAAGCCAAAATTGTTTGAAAGTTCTGATTGAAGACGAGGAGAATTTTGCCCACTTGGATAATCAGCAATGGGTGTGCCTGCTTGGAGCATAAGCAGAGACAAAATATCTTTGGAGTTTGGAATGTTTTTTGCTTCGCCGAGAGCCAAAACACTTTTGATAATGTTTCCTGCAGGATCCTTGGTCGTTAGTTTCTCTGCATATTTATATATCTCATCCCAATACACAGGCGGGGCAACAAATGCTGATTTGGACAATAAATCTTTGTTGTAATAGAGAACAAGTGGATCAATAGAAAGAGGAAGGGCATAAATACCATTTGTCCCTAAAAATAAATCCGCTTCATCTACGAAAGTGCTCGAAAAATCTTTTTGACTAAAATTCGCATAAGGAATAACCGTAATCTTGTTCTTCTCTTTAATCAATTTGTCTTGAGTAATAAAAATCAGATCTGGACCTCCACCAACGGCCAAAGCTTCGGTAAAATCAGCATCAAAAGTTTCTGGGTTTTTATAAGAATAGTTTAAAACGAGGGTATGATCGTTGGTTAAACCAGCCGAGTTGACCAAATTATTAAAGTATTCAACCGGAATGTCTCCCCAAATAGTAATAGTGGCCGTGGGAACTCCTCCAGAACCTCTGGAGAAAGAGAACAACATAACCGCGATGATAATGAACGCCCCGAATGATACAAGTAAGATGAGCTGAAACTTTGACATTGGGTTTATTATATCACCTGCCCGATTAAAGTCATTCAGGCGGGCTTTCTAAAGATCATCCCATAGTGGTGAGAACCGACATCAAATTCTCGTTCGAAAGAAAGCCCTGCGTTTTCAAAAAGTTCTTTCATTTTGTTTCTAGAAATTTTGCTCGACCATTCGACCACGCAAATTTTGCCGTTTGGTCGAACAACTCTTTTGGCTTCGATAATAGTACCCTGTTTGTCCTCAACCATAGAGAGAATATTTGAAAGCACGGCTCCAGTAGCCATCCCGTCTCGAAGATGTGTCCCATTTAACTTTTCTACATCGCCCCAAACTGTTTCTATATTGTTCCTTCCATCCTTTTCAGCTTCATTTTTTAGACGAACGAGCATATCTTTTTGGATATCTACGGCGATAACCTTGCCACTCGAACCAACCGTTTTAGAAAGCACATGAGAATAGTGTCCTGCACCAGAACCGAAATCCACCACCGTTTCTCCAGGTATAAATCCAAACTCAAAAGTATTTTTTAGAGGATCAGAAAACATATACTAATATTATACAGGAACTACAAACAAATAAGAGAGGCAAGCGAATCTCTTTCTCGAAGCTTCATGATGCGAACACCCTGAGTTTGTCTGCCAAGAATGGGAATTTCTTTTAGATCCACACGAACTACTTGTGATTTCTTAGAGATAGCCACAACTTCCTCTTCAACTTCGGTTACAATTTGAGAAGAGATAACCTTGCCAGTCTTCGCTGTGATATTTGAAGTGAGGATTCCCGAACCACCTCGACCTTGAATTTTATATTCAGAGAGTTTCGTGCGTTTGCCATAACCGTTTGCAGAAATCACGAGGAGATACGCGGAAGTCCATTCTTTTTTAATTGTATGTGCGCCGATGACTTGGTCTCCTTTATCCAGTTTTATTCCGCGAACTCCTCCGGCACTTCTGCCCATTTCCCTTACATCTGATTCTTTAAATCTAATCGACTGGCCTTGCATGGTAACAATAGAGATATTGTCGCCTTTGGTCACCAAAGAAACTGAGACTAGTTTATCCCCCACGGCCAGTTTGATTGCAATTATTCCAGACGAACGCACGTCGTGGAAACTTTTGGCTGAAACATTTTTCACTACCCCTTGTTCAGTGACCATGCAAAGCGAACCTTCGATATCTTTCGATTCTTTAGAAAGAGGAAGGATAGAAGTAACTTTCTCATCATCAGAAAGAGAAATGAAGTTCATGATTGATTTGCCTCTGGTTGCTCGTTTGCCTTCGGGGATATCGTACATTTTTATCTGATACGCCTTGCCCTTGTCGGTAAAGAAAAGAAGATCCGAATGAGTTGAAGCGGTCAGGAAATGAGTAACGAAATCTTCTTCTTTGGTATCGAGGTCAATTACCCCAACTCCTCCACGTTTTTGTTTTTTATATTCATCTGGATTGGTACGTTTAATATATCCACCACTTGTGAGGACGAGGGCATTTTCTTCATCAGGAATCATGTCTTCTACAGAAAGAATCTTCACTCCGCCCTTGATCACTTTTGTTCTGCGTTCATCAGCATATTTGTCTCGAATATCTTTTAATTCTGACTTCACTAGGGCTAAAATCTTTTTGCCAGAACTGAGTATTTCTTTGAGCGAAGCAATCAAGTCTTGAACTTCTTTCAATTCATCTAGAACTTTCTGTCGTTCGAGGCCAGCGAGCTTCGATAACTTCATTTCCAAAATGGCGTTAGCTTGCAAGACACTAAACTTAAACTCTTTGATCAAATTCGCTCTGGCATCATCAACCGCTTTCGAAGCACGGATAATTTTTATAATCTGATCGATGTGATCAAGAGCTTTTTTCAAACCGAGCAAGATGTGCTCACGTTCTTCGGCTTTTCTCAAATCAAATTGTGTTCGTCTTTTGATAACAATTGTTCTGTGGATAACAAACTCCTCAAGCATACTCTTTAGAGAAAGGGTTCGGGGAACTCCATCAACGAGAGCAACGAGGTTAAAGTGAAAAGCATCCTCAAGTTGAGTAAGTTTATACAGACTGTTTAAAATTTTTTGTGGTTGACTGCCGGTTTTTAAATCTATAGCAATACGAATATCCTTCGCTGATTCATCGCGCAAACCTTTTATCCCCTCAATCTTTTTCTCTCGAACTAAATCAGCGATTTTGGTTATCAAATCAGCCTTGTTCACTCTGTAGGGAATCTCGGAAATAATTATTTGGAAATTCCCTGCTTTGTTTTCTACGATGTCCGCCACACCCCGACACACTACTCCGCCTCGACCAGTCGCATAGGCGTGATGAATTTCTTTCTGATCAAAAATAATACCGCCTGTTGGAAAATCTGGCCCTTTAACAAACTGAAGTAGATCCTCGGTGGTTGCTTCGGTGTTGTCTATTAAATGAATCGTGGCATCAACTACTTCTCCAAGGTTGTGGGGAGGAATATTAGTAGCCATACCAACAGCAATACCCAAAGTACCATTCAAAAGAAGATTAGGAAGAGCCGATGGAAGAACTACCGGCTCTTGTTTGGTCCCATCATAGTTTGGTTTGAAATCTACCGTATCCTTGTCTATGTCTCGAAGCAATTCACTCGCAATCTTGCTCATCTTGGCTTCGGTGTATCTCATGGCCGCTGCCCCATCTCCATCTATAGAACCGAAGTTTCCTTGACCAAGGACCAACGGATACCTGGTCGAGAAATCCTGAGCCAACTTCACCATCGCATCATAAACAGCCACATCTCCGTGAGGATGATAATTGCCGAGCACTTCTCCGACAACCGAGGCTGATTTGCGAGCTTTGGACGAAGCAGTGAAGCCCAAAGTGTTCATCGCATAAAGGATTCTCCTGTGTACTGGTTTTAAACCATCTCGAACATCTGGAAGTGCGCGGTCAGTAATCACAGACATCGCATAATCGATGAAAGATTCCTTCATCTCTGTGACTATAGAACGAGAGACAACCTTATCTGACCTCTCTGTAGGTAATTTGTTTTCTTCGGTAGCCATATTAGTTTGAAAGCGCCTGATCCCTGACTTCCTGATATTTGTTTTCTACATTCGTGGTGGTAATCGCTTGTTTAACTTGGTTAACTTGATTTTTCACTGCCTCCAAAGAATTTGCTACCCCACCTTTGATGTCTTCGAAAGAAGAAACCACATTTTGATTCCCCGCTTGAGTTGTCGTATCAGCAACCGTGACACCCTTACTTCCAAACACCACTAGTGACCAAATACCGAAAATAAAAAGTGTCGCTCCGCCAGAAACCAACAGAGCAAAACGTCGTTTGTGAGCAGAAGACCTTTGATGAATTGTTTTTAAATATTCTTTCATTTTTTGTTTATAGTGAGTTCATCGAACTATTCCTCTTTGAGAACTACTATATCACCTTCCTTACCTTCCAAATCTTTTTTCTTTACCACCAACTTATCAATCGGTTTAATATCTTCTTCGCCTCCTTCTTTTAAAAATTGTTTGAGCGTCTTCACATCATAGTGCATCGGGATAATCAAAGCGGGTTCGAGTGACACCGCCAGTTTATAAGCTGAAGCTGGATCAAGTATTTCGCTTGCTCCGTTCTTGGTGATATCTCCACCAACTGGAACAAAAAGAATATCAATGTCTTCGAGCGATTCAAATGCTTCTGGAGAAAGTTGTGAGTTAGATAAAGCGCCGAGGAAAGCGAGATTCATTCCTTCAAACGAAATCTGATAAATCGTATTTATTTTCTTCCCACTAAATGCCGTTTCAGAAAGAAAGCCTTTCACTCCAACACCCTTCACCTCGTACTCACCAGGACCAGAAATGATAAAACCCTTGCCCTCTCCTGCGAAGGCCGATGAGCTGATAAGAGTAATGTCTGAATTTACCCGAGAGTTTAATGGGTTAATAGAGAGCGACAAGTCGCCTTGAGTAATTTTGAACGACTCTACGCCTTGGTAACTGATAATCATATAGATATATTTTAGCATATTGCAGTCTATTTTGCTACTAAATTTAAATCAAAATGATGATGTTTAGAGCCATAAATTTAAAAGGATGTGGATAAGAAATAAGATTTAACTTGACTTTATTTTCATGGTGTGATAAGGTATCTATTAGGCAGATATTTGAGTTGATGTTTCGTGTCGCTAATAAGAGCTCAGGGTTGGGGGATGACCTAGTCAAAAACTTTCCATGTTGACCCCAGTAACCTCTCGGTTTAAACCAGCGATACGACAATCCGGAGTGAAGCACGCGTGATTCCGGCACGCACCTCTTTCTCGCCTGTATGCGCAATAAACACGCCGGCGCGTACAGTGCGCAATCCACCACCTGCAGTGTCTTTCAGGAGACAGACTCCGTATGACGCAGAGAAAGACTACCTAGGGGAAAGGGCTGAAACCCCGTACCAAGCCCCGGTTCATGAACAACGAGCTTGACGCTCCTTGAGTGTCAACGTAGTTGCACCCTGAACTGAGTT
>JAHFOF010000011.1 GCA_023266935.1 bacterium
CACGTTTGAGTTTTGTCTCGATTTCTCTTTCTAATCCGCATCTGCTTTCCGTTACTATAACCGAACGTGATCCGTTTGCTCTTTATTGCACGAATGTTGTAGAAATTAATAATCCAAAAGATTGTTATTTTCTAGACAAAACGGGATATATTTTTTCTGAAGCCCCATCGTTCTCTGGAGGAGTGTATTTTGTTTATACGAACGAACCAGTGCTAGATACTCCACTCCGAAAATCTTTTTTGAATAAGGAAATATTTTCTACCATTGAGCCTTTTGTCACAAGTCTTGGTCAGATCGGTTTATATCCAAAGGTTTTTATAAACAAGGGAGATGAGTTTAACCTGGTTCTTTCTAATGGAGCAGTAGTGAGATGGAAATCGAATACTGATCTGGTTACTATTCAGTCTGATCTCGAATCTTTTTTAGTTGATCCCAATTTTATTAAAGAAAAGAATGCTCTCCAAAGAATTCTTTATATTGATCTTCGTTTTGGTAATAAGGTTTTCTATAAATTTCGCGACTAACCTATGGGGATAGCTTGTTTGCATTTTTTATACATATATTTAATATAGATATACCTCTGGGATTTCCGCCTGGGGAGCTCCAAGAGGTTGACCACCACCGTGAGGTGAAGGCATGAAGGTCATTCGCAGACCGCGGGACCCCACGACGTTGTAACGTCGATTGGCCGAAGCGTATCGGTGTGGATGTAGAACACCCCTTCGTCTGACCGGGCGGTTAGGACGAGGGGGTCGAAAATCTCCGTGTCCTCGGACACATGCACAAATAGCTCTGAGTTCAGAGTACACACAGTCCCGACTAGCTCGGGACTTTTTCATAGTTAAATTTCTATGCTAGGTTGAATGGATGAATTTCTGGCAAAAGCTCAGAAAACCAATATTTATTTTGGCTCCGATGGCTGATGTGACCGATTCGGCTTTTAGACAAATCATTAATAAATACGGCAAGCCGGATGTTTTTTGGACCGAGTTTGTTTCTGCGGATGGACTGGTCAGAGCTTCAAAAGAAGGAAAGAAAAAACTTTTAAAAGATTTAGCTTTTTCTAAAGCAGAAAAACCGATAGTGGCACAGTTTTTTACTTCCTCTCCAACAAACATGAAGAAAGCTGCTGAACTCGCAGTTGATTTAAATTTTGATGGGGTAGATATAAACATGGGTTGCCCAGACAAAACCATAGAGAAACAATGTGCAGGGGCAGCTTTAATGAAAAATCCCAAATTGGCCAGAGAATTAATTCGATCAGCTAAAGATGGAGCGGGCAATTTGCCTGTGTCTGTTAAGACTCGGTTAGGTTTTAATAAAGATGAATTAGAAACCTGGCTCCCAGAACTTTTAGCTGAAGAGCCAGCAGTTATTACTATTCATGCTCGAACAAGAAAGGAGATGTCCAAAGTTCCTGCTCATTGGGAAAGAATCAAGCGGGCAGTAGAAATCCGAAATGAATTAAAATCAAAAACTTTAGTATTTGGGAATGGTGATGTATTGAATTTGAAAGAGGCGAGAGAAAGAGTGAAACAAACTGGATGCGATGGAGTGATGTTAGGCAAAGCTATTTTTGGAAATCCTTGGTTATTTTCTAGTCCTGTACACGAACCAACTTTAAAAGAGAAATTAAAAGTATGTGTTGAGCACACCAAACTTTTTGAAAAATTATTGGGCAAAACAAAAAACTTTGCGGTAATGAAAAAACATTTCAAGGCATATGTGAACGGATTTGAAGGAGCGGGGGATTTAAGGGCTAAACTAATGCAGACCAATAAGGCCAGTGAGGTAGAAAAAATTATAAACAGGTATTTAGCTTGACTTATATTTTATCTTGTGCTAGGATCTATTGTTAGATTGTATTGAGGTGTTGTTCAGCAGGCGGGTACTGAGTCTACCGTGGTGGATAGACCTGTGCGGTCCTTCGGCTTGGCAGCCAAATCGTCTGTTGGGCGACATCTCTGCTTGACCCGTGTTCACCTGGTCATCCGCCCGAATCGGGTGGCCAGGTGCCCACGGTGGCACCAAAACTCCAGTCATCTTGACTGGTTTTTCTTTTATAAAATTTTAGTTGACACACAGCATCTTTTGTGATAGGAATAGGAAAGGCAAGAATTCTAGAACATTTTTCATGGAGGCGCCCAAATGCGCTCGCTCAAGTTGGCTTTTGTTGTTGTGATGGGCATCGTAATGGGTGCCTGCAGTCCTGACAAGATTTTTGTCAGCCAGACGACTGTGGTGGTTGTCCCTTCGGATACTACGAAGAAGGACACTACCAAAGTGCCGACGGATACGACCACGCATCCCGACACTTCGCACCACACGGTGGTTGTGACTGGGGTGGTCGTCGATTCAACGTTTATCACTCGACCGTTCGGTGCGCAGTGTACGACCACCTTCCAGTTGAAGGCGTCGGTTCTGCCGGCGAATGCTGTGCAGACCGTCGTTTGGTCAGTCACGAACCACGGAGTAGTTTCTGTGAGTCCAGTTGGACTCGTGACGCTCTTGAAGGCCGGAGTTGATACGGTTCGCGCTACATCGACATCCGATTCGACAAAGAAGGCTTCGGTTGTCGTTTCAATCGTGAATTCATCTTGTGTTCCAGTCAATGGAGTCACGGTGGATTCATCTGCGATTACCAGAAGTTTTGGTACGCAGTGTGCGACCACGTTCCAACTCACGGCGAATGTCCAACCGGCGAATGCTCCTCAGTCTGTGATTTGGTCATCGACCATTCATGGTGCGGTGAGTGTGAGTCAGTCTGGATTCGTGACTCTGCTGAAAGTGGGTGTCGATACGATCTTTGCTACTTCAACGGAAAACCCGGCGAAGAAAGCGACGGTTGTGGTGACAGTCACGAATACTTCGTGCGCACCACCGGTGATTGTTTCGAACATTGTCGTGACCCCGAATCCGATCAGTTCGGCGAAGGGTACGACGGCACAGCTCACGGCGACGATTACCGTCCCGGCGGGTGTCTCGAAGACAGTAATCTGGTACTCGACTGGCCCAAACATCGTCGAAGTTGCTCAGAAGGACGGCGATGCTATCACCTTCCTTGGTCAAGTCATCTTGGCTAATGTGAAGGGAGGCACGATCTACTTCGGCTCCAAAGGCACGGTGCAAATCTGTGCCCAGTTGGTTGCCGATCCGACCGTTCGAGGTTGTGCGGCCGTGACCACACAGTAATCGCTTCGGCGAATCCCCGTATCTCGAAAGAGGTACGGGGCTTTTTCTTTGCCTGACCCGACGAGCGGGTTATAATGTTCGCATGTCTCTCTATCGCAAATACCGTCCACAAAATTTTAAAGAAGTGATTGGTGAGGACCATATTATAAAAGTGCTTTCAGGTGCGATAAAGCTCGGCAACCTTTCTCATGCTTATTTGTTTTCTGGTTCTCGAGGAACAGGGAAAACATCTGTAGCTCGAATATTTTCAAAAGAGATTGGCACGAGTCAAAATGATTTGTATGAACTCGATGCTGCGTCTGCGAACGGAGTGGATGATATAAGGGAGATAAATGAATCTGTTCACACCTTGCCTTTCGATTCAAAATACAAAGTTTATATTATCGATGAAGCTCACATGCTTTCTAAATCTGCGTGGAACGCTTTTCTAAAAACTCTCGAAGAACCTCCAGCTCATGTTATTTTCATCCTTGCTACAACAGAATTGGAGAAAGTACCGGAGACAGTGGTGTCGAGGTGTCAGACTTTTGTTTTCAAACAACCAAACCAAGCGATGTTAAAAGAATTTGCTCAAAACATCGCGAAGAAAGAAGGGGTGAACCTCGAATCAGATGCGGCTGAACTCGTAGCTCTCCTTGGGGATGGTTCGTTTAGAGATGCGCATGGAATATTAGAAAAAATAATTCTATCCAGCAAGAATAAAAAGATTAGTCGAGCAGAAATTGAATCTGTCACTGGTGCTCCGAAAGGAGAATTGGTAAAAAATATCTTAGAGGCAATAGTTCGACAAGATTTAAAGAAGGGGATTGAAGCGGTTCATACGGCGAATGAAGCGAACGCTGATATGAAAATCTTTTCTAAAATGATTCTTGAGCGATTTCGTTTTGTTTTCCTTCTTCGTTTGAAGGCGGGGATGGATACTTATATAAAAAACAATGTTTCTGAAGACGATTTTAAATTCCTCGAAGCTTTGGCCAAAGAAGCTGGACCAAGTTTGACCTCTGAAGTCCTCGTGCGATTCATCACTGCTTCTGAAGATGCTGGTCGGACATCTATCCCATCCCTTGCCCTCGAACTTGCTCTCGCTGATTGTATTAAGGCTGTTTAACCGGTAATTGAGGCCAGAGTTATGGCTGATATTACAGCCAACACCAAACCAAGCTTTTGGTGAAGTTTTATTTTTTCTTTATTTATGGTTAAACCGAGGATAACTGCGATGATGATATAGCTTTCAGAAAGAGCCACAACTACACCGATGGGAGCGAGACTCATAGCGAAAGCGAACGCGACCCAGGCGATGGTATCTGGGATAGACATAAATAACAAAACTCTTTTGTTATTTATAAAATCCTTGAATAAATTACCAAACCGACCGGTGAATAAGAGAAAGAGGCCAGTAACAAAAATTATAAAAATATTAGATAAAAAATTCGCCGTGATAGGATCGCTTAGTCTTGAACTCCAACCCATCAAGAAATTTGCTCCTCCCATGAGGATAGCAGCAAAGAACGCAATAATCGTGCCTTTCTCAAAAATAAATTTTTTGAAATCAAACCGATTTTTCATTGAAACCAGCGCTAGTCCAACAAGCAAAAAACCAATAAGTAATATCTGAAGGGTATCAGTCCTTTCTCCAAGGATAAAAAAAGCGAGGAGTGCAGAAGCGGGGACTTCAAAGGCCCAGATGGGCTCTATAATGGCCAACTTGCCGATGCGAAGTGCCTCAAAATCCATGATGGCAGCGATGAACAGAACTACACACAAAAGGAGAATGATTGAGAGAACATTTGAATAGTGACTTATAAGCAAAAGGGAATTTTTATAAGCGAAGGGAGACAAAAATAATGCTCCAAAAAAACTAACAAAAAACAAACTTTCCCAATCACCAACTTTTCGGGCAGAACGTTGGATGAAGAAATCTCCAACTCCCCAAGAAAGCATGGCGACGAAAGCCAAGGCGATTCCTATATGAATAATACTCATAAATTATTTTTATCCATTATACCTTAATAGTAGAGTGGCAATAAAATATGGGTATATTATAATTATATTGACTCGATTAGAGTTTATTACTTAAAACAAATTATGAAAAAAGCAATCGGTATCATCGTGGTCATTATCGTTGTAGTTTTACTCGCAGTTTACTTTAATGGTGGTCTTTCAAACCAAACCGCTATTAATGAAGATTCAGCATTTGCGAATGATGCTGCGGTTATCTTGGCTCAGCCGAATCTTTCATCACAAGCAAAGATTGATGCTTTGAAAGTTCGTCTTGAAGCTCGAAAGGCTAGGGCACTAAAAACTGGTGGTTCATACAGAATTCCTCCAATTAGTGGTGTAACAAAATAATCTCTTCCAAAAAAACCATCCTGAGGATGGTTTTTTTGGATATAAATTATGATTGAATTACTGAGTAAATTATTGTTGCCGATTAGTTTGAGCGCCACTGCTCTTCTCGCTTTTCCTACAGACACTCCTCCGGCTTTGCCCCGAGAGGCGAATGATATTCCTTCCGTCTCCATAGCCCTCCATCATAAAATTACAGATCTTCGAACTCAAATAGAACGTATGAAGCTAGAAGACAGTATTCCTCTTAAAGGCCAATTTAAACTTGGAGATAGAGGTGATTCGATTCGAAATCTGCAAAAGATTCTCTTTGATATGAGTTATTATTCTGGAGATTTTAGTGCTGGATACTACGATGCTGACACTGCGACGAGTATCAGTGCATTTCAAAGATCGGTCGGACTACGATCTACAGGAATTTTCGACGAGACAACACGAGCCAAACTTTTTGATGTATTTATCGCTCGACTATATGTGGCTGATAGGTTTTTCCCAGAAGAAAATATTCTTCTTAATATTGCTACTTCGAGCAAGGCTCTTGCGGACTATGAAAGTCAAAATAATTTACTTGGGGCGTCTGACTTAAGTGGTACTTGTGCAGATAATTTAAATCAGACTGAAGTGGTTGATCCTACTGTTTCGGAGCCTGTTTCTACCGCATCAGTACCAGAGCCAATCCAAACTACTACAGTAGCCCCAACAATGACCAGCACTTCTTCTGCATTGACCCTTCCTGCAATCAAACCTGTTGTCATCCCATTACTGCCGAAGAAGTCTACAAATTTGCTAAGACTAAGGATTCGCAAATAAAAACCGGCAAGATTATATCAGAATTGTAGAAGCTGAAACTATTTTAAAACCGAAACATAAAGGAGGAGAAGAGCAAGAATAATCACAAAACAAGCAAAAGTACCAACGGTTTTGATAAGGAAGGACAATGATTGTTGTTTTTGATTTTCAAGAAAAAGACGGAGTGGTTCATAAACAAACAAAATTCCCATTACTAGAGCAGAGAGTACAAAGAGGCTAAGCATGGTCACGGGGGCAAGTAATACATCTGGAGCATTCGCTGCAATAGAAGATGTTTTGTTTATGATTAAAATAATCAGAGCGATGTACCCCAAAGCCATGAAGGCATTCAAATATGGATTTTTTATCATGTTTATATTATAGCAAACCTATTTTATACCAATTAAATATTCATTTAACACAACAGGACTGAAAGCTTCTATTTCATCAGAATAATTCATTTTTGGAATAGGGTTCATTAGAAAAATCTTTTTCTCAAGAACATGAGCAAAAGCCATCTCTATGAGTGAATTTCCACCAACATAATTATCAACATTGTTTTTAGTATAGTTTAAAACAAGCACGGCATCAGATGACTTTATAACTTCATACCACCCTCGAATCAAGTCATGCTCCATCTTCTCCCATTTACTTTCTACAGACATAGAACCGTCTGCATATTTTTCAACACTATGAGGCACTTTTACAATATGTCCAAGAGACTCTAGAGTTTTCTTTGCTTCGATCATCTCCTTGGCGAATGTCATGCTCCCACATATGGCGATTTTCATATACTGATTATATTAATTGCTGGCCGTCACGAGCTAGAACCGTGGTCGATCAAGCCCTGCTTGGCGGATTAGGCTCCATTTTAGCATCTTAAACGACGGGTCTCGAGCGCTAGTTCTTCTTCAAAACAATTAGACTTTGTGGAGTATTGATATCTCTATTATCCGGGAACCCCAAGAATCTCATTTTGAGAGTTTTAAATCCAACCTCCTCAAAAACTTGCTTCCAATCCTCAAGAGTTCTATAGGCAAACGGTACAGGCATACTGGTTCTCATACTAAAGACTCTGTTGGCAATCCAATCCATTGCTCCCATAATCTTCTGTCTATTTTCTTTATCCCATTTCATAAAAGCATTGTATCTAACCTGTCCTGACTCAGGCGGAATCGTTTCGGAATAAGAATCTTCTAACACCACAAGCGTAGCTCCTGGTTTTAGAAACTGAAATAGAGAAGTGATATACCTTTTCTGTTGTTCATATTCCATATGGTGGAATACCCAAGTTGCTGTAATGGAATCTAGCTGTTCCTTTTCGAGAACTGAGAGAAAATCTTCTTCTTGAACAACCTCAAGCTTTACCTTATCACTCTTTATCTCTTCCCATTCTGGAGTGGCTTTTATATCAATCCCCACAATTTCATCATTTTGGTTTCGCTTAACCAATTCTTTAATAAGGGTCCCTCTACCACACCCTAAATCAAAAACTTTG
>JAHFOF010000006.1:0-20638 GCA_023266935.1 bacterium
ACAAAAAATATGGTGCGGATTATTTTGAATCACATACATATACCAAGAAATCCAAAAATGCTCAAGAAGCCCACGAAGCCATTCGCCCAACACATATGCAAAATGAAATATTGGGGGCAAACGATGAACAAAAAAAGTTATATAGATTGATATGGCAGAGAACTGTGTCAAGTCAAATGCGCGATGCTCAAGTCATGCGCACGAAGGTAGTGGCTAATGTTGGTGGAAATAAAATTCCGGATTTTTGGTTAAACGGTTCTCGAGTACTTTTTGATGGATGGACGAAAGCTGATCCAGATGGTCAAGGCGAGGATGTTATCCTCCCTCAACTTGCAATTGAAGATGATTTGAAACTTATTAATATTGGTTCCGAACAAAAACAAACCGAACCACCAGCACGATACAGCGAAGCTGGTTTAATCAAGGAACTTGAGAAACGAGGCATCGGTCGCCCTTCTACTTATGCTTCGATTATTAAAACCATCGTTGATCGTGGTTATGTAGAAAAAATCCAAAAAGCTCTTAGTCCTACTGATACAGGAGAAGTGGTCAGCACCTTTCTCGAAGATAATTTTGCCAACTATATCAGCGATTCGTTCACCGCAGAAATGGAAGATGAATTGGATGAGATAGCCAACGGCAAGCGAACTTATTTAAAAACTTTGAATGATTTCTATAAACCATTTCTAAAGGATGTGAAAGCAAAAGACAAAGTGGCAAAAATTACCAACATGGGCGAAGCACCGAACGGTGAGAAGTGTCCAATCTGTGATGGCCCAATGATAATAAAGCTTGGAAAAAGTGGTAAATTCCTCTCATGTGCCAAATACCCTGATTGTAATGGTGCAAGGACCATAGACGGCAAGGCTTTAGAGGGCCCAAAAGACACAGGAGAATTGTGTCCAAAATGTGGTAAGGGCAACCTCGTCACTCGTGAGGGAAAGTTTGGGATGTTCACTGCATGTTCAAGATTTCCAAAATGTAAATTCATTAAAAAAGATCCTGAACAAGAGAAAGCTAACTCGACGGGTATTCTATGCCCTATTTGTAAAACTGGACACATGACTGAACGTCGAGGTCGATTTGGAGTTTTCTACAGCTGTTCAAACTATCCAGATTGTAAATATGCGATCAAAGCCAAACCAACAGGAAACATTTGTAAAATTTGTGGAAGTCTAATGATGGAAGGTACAAAGACTATTCCCGAAAGGTGTTCGGACAAAAAATGCCCCAACCATAATCCTCATAAATTCAATAAGAAAGAATAATCATGAAAGAAACCTCTAGAGATATTATTCGCCTCATGGATTCGCCGGAGCGCGAAGATATTTCTCTTGTTGAAAAAGCTTTTGAGTTTTCAAAAAAAGCCCATGAGGGACATATGAGAAACTCGGGCGAACCATACTTCACTCACCTTTTCGAAACGGCGAAAATATTGGCCGAGCTCGGGATGACCGCCCCAACCATTTCGGCTGGACTTTTACACGATGCAGTCGAAGATCAAGATGTCAGTATCGAAGAAGTCAAAAAAGAATTCGGAAGCGAAATAGCTTTCATGGTTGATGGAGTAACCAAACTCGGCAAACTTAAATATCGTGGTGCAGATAGACATAATGAGAGTCTGCGCAAACTCTTTGTGGCTACATCTGAAGACATTCGCGTCCTCATCATTAAACTAGCTGATCGCCTCCACAATATGCGCACCCTCGAGCATGTACCCGAAGACAAACAAAAAAGAATTGCTACAGAAACTCTGGAGATTTATGCTCCGATTGCCTATAGACTAGGAATCAGAAAATTAAATCGAGAACTCGAAGACTTGGCCTTCCCTTTTGCTCATTCAGAAGAATATGCGGAGATGAAAAAGATGATGCATAAAAATCATTTTGATCGAACCGAGGCTTTAGAAAAATTCCTTCGCTCAGTGAAAAAAGCTTTGGCCAAAGCAGGCATGATAAATGTTCGCACAGAATACAGAGTGAAAGGTTTATACAGTCTGTATAAAAAACTCCAAGAAAAAGGTAGAGATATAGAAAAAATTTATGATATCAATGCTTTGAGGATAATCGTGAAGAACGATGAAGATTGCTATAAAATCCTTGGGATTATTCATTCAGTTTGGAGACCGCTCCCTGGGCGTATCAAAGACTATATCGCCTTTCCTAAACCTAATGGGTATCGCGGGCTTCATACCACTCTTTTCACCGGTGATGGAAGCATCGTCGAGGTCCAAATCAAAACAGAAGACATGCACAAATATTCCGAGTATGGAATCGCTTCACACGTCTCGTATAAAAAAGGTGAATCTGGGACAGACAAAGAAACCCTGGCTTGGGTTAGTTCCCTCTTGCCCAAAATCAATAAAAAAGAATTGGAACAATTGGATTCAAAGGATGTGCCAGCGTGGATAAAAGAATTGGTAACTTACCAAGAAAAAACTGGTAACAAAGATTTTAATGAAAACATGAAGAATGATTTTTTTAATCACAGCATCTTCGCTTTCTCCCCTCTCGGAGATGTGGTTGACCTACCTATCGAATCAACACCTATAGATTTCGCTTATTCTATCCACTCGGACATCGGAAACCACATGACCGGAGCCAAGGTAAATGGCAAACTAGTTTCCCTCGATACTAAACTTAAAAATGGGGACATCGTAGACATCATGACCAAAGAAAGTGCCAAGCCTAATCAAAAATGGGAAGACATGGCCAAAACTAGCATGGCCAAACGCCATATCCGTAATGCATTAGGAAAATTAAAGAAAAACTAGACGGTAAAATTAGTGACTGAATACAAACCTTCGTCTTCGTCGGACTTTTCCATCGCTTGATCGCTTTCATCTTTCATTGATTCCTTTTCTTCTTCGGTCAAAATTGGTGCATCTTCAACTTTCATATCTGATATCTTTTGAACTTCTTCGGCCTTTTGTTTCATTAATAAACTATAGATAGTCTGCAAATCGTCTGCATTGAAAAAATCAATGGTAATCTTGCCCCCTTCATCTTTCTTTTCTATTCTCACTCGAGTACCCAGAGACTCTTTCAGCTTGTCTTCCAAATCAGCCATTTCTGGATCCATCTGCTTGCGAGCCTTTTCAAATGCGATGCGTCGAGCGATGCCTTCTGCATCTCGAACGTTCAACTTTTTAAACATTATTTCTTTGAACAAAGTTTCTTGTTCTTCGGGTCGATCCACAAGCATCATCAATGGTCGAGCATGACCTTCGGTTATTTTGCCTTCAGACAAAGCATCAAGGATGTGCGCGGGAAGCATAAGCAGTCGGAGAGTATTAGAAACATATTCCCTACTTTTGCCAACCTTTTTACCAATCTCTGCATGTTTAAAACCAAACTCTTTGGCCAATTTATCAAAGGCTCGCGCTCTGTCCACTGAATTTAAATCCTCTCGTTGAATATTTTCTATAATAGCCAACTCAAGCTTCATCAAATCAGTTTCTTCCCCACTTCGAATCATCGCTGGAACTTGTTTTAATCCAGCAAGCTTAGACGCACGGAGACGACGCTCTCCAGAAATAAGTTCGTATTCAACCGCAAGGCCTCCTTCTGCCTTTTCGGTTTCCTTTCTTGTCACCGTTAGGGCCTGAAGAACCCCATACTGACGAATTGAGTCGGCAAGAGTTTGAAGTTGGAGCTGATCAAAATCTCGTCGAGGTTGAAAAGGGTTCGGATGAATTTTGTCTACTTCTATCCAAAAGATAGCATCATTAAAGAATTGCGACATATAATAATTGTAACATATCTCCTTTAGGTAAAAACTTCTGTTATTATATAGCATATGGTATTTCCAGATAATTTAAAGGTAAAGTATTTACCGACTATCGAGCAGAAAAATAGATTCGACTTGTTAAGAAAAATTATTATCATTTTTGAAGAGCGCCATATTAAATATTTTGTAGTTGGTGGCTATGGACTTGATGGGTTATATGGAGAATTAACTCGTGATCATGATGACATTGATATGATTATTGATTCGGATAATCTCAACGGAGCACAAACAATATTAAGCGAATTGGGTTTTAAAAGAGAGGCTGATAAGCCTAGTGGACTAGAAGTTTATTTACATGACAAGACAAATACAAAATTAGAAATGGCTAATTTAAAACTCATTAAGGAGATGTTTCGGATAGATGAAGAAAGGCTAACCTCACAGACAACTGATACTTACTTGAGTGGATTATTTTTAAGAGTGATTAATCTTGAGGGACAGAAATTAATTAGAGCAATTCAGGATAAACGATTTGGTCAACAAATAGGACTGAAAATAATACATGATGAGATGATTATAAAGAAACTAGAACAACGAAAATAAAAAACTTTTATATTAGTCATGTAAATATTTTTGAAATATTAAATTTTCTAATTACTTGACAAACTTAATAAAAGGTATATACTTAAATCAATAAGAAAAAGAGTTAATTAAGACTGAACCCTCCGAGACTTGAGGAAGTCGCTCGGTCATCAATGAATCTTCTATAAGTTCTTTCACGTCATATACTCAACAAGGAGGAAACGTGCATTATGCAAAAAAGTTACTCATCGCCACCTATGTAGCCTGGGTTATCCAAGGATTCCTTGGACCAAATGTGAAGTGGTGGTATTCGACTCTACCCATCTGCGTCGTGCTTCTGTTCCTTAACTTCTTCTGGGAAATCGTGGATTTCGTTGGAAAAAAACTCCAAAACATCCAACTATCCAAGAAGGATTAAGACAGAAAAAAGAGCCACAGTTAGTTCAGAGAAATGCCGTCTTAGTGTTTGGAGAGCTCACAGACGTAAAACATAGAACTCTCAAGATTTTTTTCGCCTCAAGCGGGAAAACAATCTCACCTATCAGATTTTCTGATGGTGAGCATATCAATGTAGATTTACAAAAGTCTATGTTGATACGCTCATCTTTAATTTGTAACCTTTCTCTTTTTGATGTAACTTGTAGAAGTTAAAGCCGGAGTGGCGGAATGGTAGACGCGCACGACTCAAAATCGTGTCTCGCAAGGGGTGGAGGTTCGAGTCCTCTCTCCGGCACCATATGGAAATACAAAGATTTGCCCAAAAAGGTATCGTTGTAAATAACAAGAATGAAATTTTGTTAATTCGTTATGCAAATTCTAAGTTTTTATCTGAAAAATTAAATGGGAAATATGCCTTGCCTGGAGGCAAGATTGAGTTTGGAGAAACTCCAGATGAATCAATCGTGAACGAAATAAGGCAAGAAACAGGGGTAACTTGCAAACCAGGAATGCCGATTCATATATGGAACTGGGAATATAAAAAAGAAAATGATAGTATCCAGATAAACGCCATAACAAGGATATGCAAATATGAATCTGGTGAACCAAATTCAAAACCATCCGAAGAAAAGGAGTTAACTATTGATGGAACTTATTGGATACCCTTAGAAAAGCTACTTGAAATCGATATTGTGGTAGATGAAAAACCTAGTATCGATCTCCTATTACTAAACTTCTCTTTATACAAAAAACTTCTTTAGCAATGAACAAAGTTTTAATTATTGTTGGTCCGACGGCTTCTGGTAAAAGTGACCTTGCAGTACGGTTGGCGAAGAAATTTAAAGGTGAGATTATCTCTGCTGATTCAAGGCAAGTTTACAAAGGACTCGATGTGGGCACAGGTAAGATTACAAAAAAAGAGATGCGAGGTGTTCCCCATTATCTACTCGACGTAGTTGATCCTAAAAAATATTTTTCTGCTTCGGATTATAAAAGATTGGCATCATCATCACAGCGATATATCGCTACCACAAAGAAAAAGTTGCCAATCGTAGTTGGAGGTACAGGGTTTTATATTGATACATTAACTGGACAGGTTAGTTTGCCTAATGTTCCTCCAAATAAGTTACTAAGGAAAAAGTTGGATAAGTTTAATAAGGAAAAGCTATTCTCCATGCTCAAAAGAAAAGATCCGGACAGAGCAAGGGCGATTGATCCAAGAAACAAAGTGAGAATTATCAGAGCATTAGAAATCATCGAAACGTTGGGTAAGGTGCCAAAGATAAAACAAAAGTTTGATAAAAGATTTGTGTTCATTGGTATTAATCCAACTAAAGAAATTTTAGAAAAAAACATAAAAACTCGTCTGATTTCAAGATTAAAAAAGGGCATGATAAATGAAGTTCGAAAACTTCATGCGAATGGGCTTTCATATAAACGTCTGCACGACTTAGGTTTGGAGTATCGATATATCGGTATGTATTTGCAAAAAAAAATCAATAGAAAAGAACTCGAAGAAATGCTTTATAAAGAAATCCGCGCATATTCAAAACGTCAGATGACATGGTTTAAAAGAAACAGAAAGATAAGGTGGTTTACCCTGAGTAAGGTCGAAGGGTTAGATCCACAGGAATACAAGCGAATAGAAAATTGGGTCAAGAAAAATATCTAAGAATATTTCTCTTCGAAATGCTTCTTGTACTCTGACATTGGCTCCATACCGGCTTCTGCTCTACGTTGTTCAAGGTTTTCTTCGTCTTTTATTGGTCTGGGTATATAAACACCGTCTTTATCATAAAATTGAGTGCCATAGAGCTGTTCTTGTCCGCTGTTTACCCTCGTTCTATCTTCCAAATATCCTATTTCTGTTTTACCCACTTCACCTTCTGGTTCGTTTTTCATAAGTTCCAAACATTGTTTTTGAAAATCTAAATCATGGTCCGCGTGCTGAACAATTAGCCAAGCATCTCGCATGCCCCCTGCCCCAACTTTTGAAACTGTTGGCCATCCGATTTCTAAAATTATTTCCTTCATCCTTTCAGTATTTCTTTTGTCCACTTCACTATCCCAAAAATCATCACCGGGATTAGATTTCATAGACTCTAAAGATTTCTGACGCATTTCTTGATCTACCCGAACCATTTCAGCCAATTCAAAAGAAATCTCTGAATATAATACTTTCTCTGGTGTTATTTCTTCAGAATTCATTATTATTTCTGCGGGCGATGAGGGAATCGAACCCCCACCAAAGGATTTGGAGGCCTTCGTTCTACCATTAAACTAATCGCCCTAAAACACTTCGTGTTCGGGCGACCTTTATGAAATAAAGGTGTGGCCCTATAAACCAATCCTACTATACTTTCTTCTCTTTTAGAAACTCAACAAGCTTATCAGCCAAGACCTTGGTTGAGGCAGTAATAACTGGTATTTGTTCATTAATACCAAACTCTAAATACTTCCTTCCTCCAATATCTTGACCAAATAAATCAACAATCACTCCACCCGCTTCCTTTATCAGTCCATAATTAGCGGCAATTTCTAAATTCCCTTTCCTCGTACATTCCAAAGCAAAATCTGCAAGTCCTTCAGCGACATCAGCATAATACAATGAAGAAGCCCTCTTTGATTCGGTATTAAATCCAGACAAAGGAGCCGAAAAGGTTTTTCTGTTTGTTTCCCAGGCTTCATCAATATGAATCTTTGTTTGCTTATTAAAATCAACGTTACCAGATGTTTTGATAGGGATTATTTCTTTATCTGAAATAGCAAAAGCTCCTTGTCCTTTGATTCCAAGAAATAATCTGCCAGTTGAATGTTGCATTAAACCACAAACCAAATAATCATTATAAACAGGATCCAAACCATTAAATATTGAAAACAATGTGGCATATTTCCCCACACCCCTTTCTTTTTTATATAAAGCTGTACCATCTATCCCATCTAATACTGCCGTAAACTCTGGTACTCCTATATCAACTATCCCGTGTTCTTCGCTAAAAACACGCACAGGAATAGCATCTTTTTTTAAACTATCTAGAACGGCTTTTTCAGATTCCACATCTGCACGGAGAGCTGTATCTCCAAATTGATTTTTATTTACTTGTTCTAATCCGTCTTCTCCTAACTCATTATGAATTTCAAAAGCAGACTGAAGAGCCTTGGTTACCGCAATTTTAGCTCGTTCAACTTCGGATGTTTTTTCGAGCGAACCCTCTTTTCTCATTTAAGTATTATACCTTCTTCTCTTTATAAACCGTGTGTTTCTTAGCTATTGGATTATATTTTTTGACTTCAATTTTGCGTTCAACGGACTTCTTGTTTTTGCGAGAAAAGTAAGTGTGGCCCTTGCCAACCCCCTTTGGGCCTCCAACTGAAACCAACTTTATGAGGTGATTTTGTGACATAAATTTATTGAATCCCTATAATATACTGAAACGTCTATAAAAAGCAATAGGCATTAATTCATCTCATTTTATAGGATACGTAACCCCAAACTTCAATTAATATATAAACTATTGTAAGGCAAATTAAGGCCAAAAATGAAATCGGATTATCAGTCAAATAAAAAACGCAAATTAATAAAGAGCCGATTATTCCAGTGACGACGTCCATAACCTTATTGCCAAAGTATTCATGGATTCCCTTAAATATTTCAAAAATTTCCCATCCAATTGCTAACGCCACATAAACAACAAAACTAATCTTCAAAGAAAACCCAAAAAATACTCCCCATCCAGTTAGAACAACGCCAGAAAGAAAATGATTTATAGACCAAAAATCAAGATACTTCCCTTCGCCCCAAAGATTGAATTTCTTCATCAACAAAGTATATCAAAGATTAATAATTTGTTATTATAAACATTGTTTATGATTTCTAAACACAAGACTGGACTAATAATTTCTTTGGTAGTTTTTGTAGTTTTATTTTTTGTATCCTACAAATTATCGAGGTTGATTTCTGATGATGCGGTTATAAAAACATGGATCGCAACCTATGGATATTTTGTTGCCATATTTGTAAGTTTTATAACAGGATTTAAGTTTATCGTGCCGGTGCCCACAATTACCTTCTTGCCTATCTTTGTTTCTGCCGGGCTTTCACCCTTGCTTATAGCCTTGCTCCTGGCTGTTGGGACTTCACTTGCTTATATAGTTGAATACGCTGAATCAAGAAAATTACTAAAAAATATCCAAAACAAAGAAGCCCTGTCTTGGGAGAGACGAATTATTCACTGGAAACAGAAGCATCCAGCACTCCCTATTTTGTTTCTATTCTTGTACTTTTCCTTTGTGCCGTTACCAAGCGAACTTACTCTCCCAATAGCTACAGCACACTATAGAAACACTACGGTTTTAACCACAGCGTTTTTGGGTCATTGTGTCTACAACATTTTCTACGGCACTTGGATACTAATACTGTTTAGAACTTTGTAAAAAAAAGGGGGGGTTAGTCCAAACCTTTTATACAAGACAACATACGCTCTATATGTTCAGCGGGTATTCTGGTTTTAAAATAACTTTTGGTTAAATCTTTTGGATAGTGATCAATAGGTTCTGAAGCAATGTGTAATTCTTGCAGATTCTTGATAAAAATCTCAGCCACTCGATCAAAATTAATTGTTTTGTCTGCAAAATTACCAACCAAAAAATATGGTAGGTTATGAAATACTGGGGTCTTCTTATAATTAATAACTATTCCCAAAACAGAGAAAAAGGTATGGGGATTAAAGTGTTTTATAATCAAATCTGCCCTGTCCTTTCTATAATCCGACTCCTTTTGTAGATAGTTATTAAACCAGTTCGATTCCCAAATTTTATTTTCTAACCCCATTGAGTATGCCAATTTTAGAACAGCAGATAAGGTCTGGTATTTCTTTTGTTTAAGATAAGGGATATTTAGGCATTGGTTGTTCACGAAGGGCTCCATGGCCAATACTGCCTTGCATCTATGGTCCAGCTTCGCATTATTCACAACCAAAAAACCGAAGGAAACACCTCCGACTATATACTCTTTGACGTTCAATTCAGATATTTTTTTATCAAAATAATCTGAAAATTTTCTTAAGGTAATAGGGTCTTTAAGCGCTGGTGAATCCTTGTGGAATCCAGGTAGGTCAATAAAATGCACAGTAAAGAAATCCGCCATGAATTCCTCAAGGCCGTGTAGCAAAACACTATTTGTTGGGAAGGAATGGACTAAAACTAAATGTGGTTTGGTTTGAGACATTATATTCCCCAATGGTGCGCCGGGAAGGATTCGAACCTTCGAAGCCCGAAGGCGCCAGATTTACAGTCTAGTGCGATTGACCACTCCGCCACCGACGCATACAGTTATTGTAACTGTTTTTGGGGTATCGTCAATTTATGCCCAATGCTTTTGGGTTTTTTGCCTTTGGTTATTTCAAAAGTAAACTCACTTCCCTTTTGGTCAACCATGATTGTCCCACCAGACATGACTTTGTTTCCTATCATCATATTAGCCACAGGATTTAAAATCTTGGTTTGAATTAATCGTTTGAGAGGACGAGCGCCGTATTGAGGATTATAGCCCTCCTTCGAGAGCATCTCTATAACTTTCTCTGCGACAATTAGTTCAATCTCTTTTTCTTCTAATCGTTTTTTTATTTGTTCAATTTGAATCTGAACGATTGATTTAATCACCTCCTTTGAAAGCACATCAAACACGACTATATCATCCAGACGATTAAGGAACTCTGGGCGGAAATAGTCTTTCAGGGCTCCAGTCACTTTGTCCTTCACAGTCCCATAATTTTCTTTGTCACCCTTGGAGAATCCAATGGTTTGCATTTTGTCTATGAATTCTGCGCCGATGTTTGAAGTCATGATGATGACTGCATTCTTGAAGTTCACGACCCTACCCTTCGTATCAGTCAATCGTCCGTTGTCTAGAACTTGAAGAAGAATGTTGAACACTTCTGGATGAGCTTTCTCTATCTCATCGAAGAGAATAACCGAATACGGTCTGTGGCGAACTATCTCAGTGAAAGTTCCTCCTTCATCGAATCCTACATAACCCGGAGGAGCTCCGATAAGTTTTGAAACAGAATGCTTTTCCATATACTCACTCATATCTACTCTAATCAGAGCCTTCTCATCATCAAAGAGAAATTCTGCGAGGGCCTTGGTTAATTCTGTTTTCCCCACACCCGTTGGACCGAGGAACATAAATGAACCAATCGGACGATTTGGATCAGAGATGCCCGCTCGACTGCGTTTAATCGTTTCTGAAATCTTTTTAACCGCTTCGTTTTGTCCCACAATTCTTTTATGAAGAAATTCTTCCATGCGAGAAAGCTTCTCTGCCTCTTCTTCAAGCATTCTAGAAACTGGGATTGAGGTCCATCGGCTAACTACGTCGGCGATGTCCGTTTCTGTTATTTCTTCTTTGAGAATACGACGAGAACTTTGGAGCTTCTTTAGTCTTTTGGCTTTAGTTTCCAAATCTTTTTCTAAAGCAGGAATCTTGCCGTAACGGAGTTCGGCTGCTCTGGCAAGGTCAGCCCGAGCTTCAGCTGATTCTGCTTCGAGGCGCAGAGTTTCTAGAGATTGTTTAATTTCTTTTATTTGATTCACTGTTTCTTTCTCATTCTTCCACTTCAACTCTATTTCTGAAGTCTTTTCTCTGAGGTCAGCAATCTCCTTATCAATTACTTTTATCCGAGCTTTGGATTTAGTGTTCCTCGTTTCTTTTTTTAGAGCTTCTTTTTCTATCTCTAGTTTCATCACCTTTGAATGCGTATCTTGAAGAACCGGAGGCATATTCTCCAATGAAATTTTTAAGAACGATGAGGCTTCGTCGATGAGATCCACCGCTTTGTCTGGCAGGAATCGATCGGTAATGTATCGACTTGAAAGTGTGACCGCAGACCGGATAGCATCATCAGTAATACGAACTCCGTGATAAAGTTCATAGCGCTCTTTTAAACCCCGCAGAATAGTCATCGCATCTTCGAGAGACGGTTCGTTCACATAAACCGGCTGGAAACGTCGAGTGAGAGCAGGATCTTTCTCTATGTGTTTTTGGTATTCCCGAAGAGTTGTGGCTCCAATGGCTCGCAAATCTCCTCGAGCAAGAGATGGTTTGAGCATATTCGAAGCATCGAGCGAACCGCCGTCTCCAGCTCCTGCACCAACGATAGTGTGAATCTCATCAATGAATAAAATAACTTTACCTTCTGACTTTTCTATTTCTTTAATAATATTTTTTAATCTTTCTTCAAACTCTCCTCTGTATTTTGTCCCAGCGATCAGAAGACCGATGTCGAGAGAGACTAGTTCTTTATCCTTTAAAGATTCAGGCACGTTGCCGTTCGCCATGAGAATGGCGAGACCTTCGGCTATCGCCGTCTTGCCCACTCCTGCTTCTCCAATAAGGATTGGATTGTTTTTGGTTCGACGAGAAAGAATTTGAATAATGCGAGAAATTTCTGCATCACGTCCGATGACTGGATCGAGTTTATTCGCCTTGGCTAGCTTTGTTAGATTGCGAGTGAACTTTGAAAGTGATTTAAATTTTTTGTCTGGTTTCTGTTCTCCTGGATTAGATTTGCGAAGTTCTTCGATAACTTGCACCACTTTCTCATGATCAATTTTAAATTTTAAAAGCAAATCTCTTGTTTCTCCTGGGACATCGAGAGTAGCTAGAAATAAATGCTCGGTAGAAATAAATTCATCCCCGAGCGATTCAGCAATCTTTGGAGTCGACTCCATAATGTGCGCGAGTTCTGGTGTAAGGTAAATCTGATAAGTTTGAGCCAGAGTCTGCGAGATTTCTGGGTTCTCAATAAAATCTAAAACCGAATCGGTTAATAGGATTGTGTCGATATCCATTTTTTCTAAAATAGAAACAACCATACTTTCTTCTGTGACAAGAAGTGCAGCCAAAAGGTGCATCGGATTTACATGGTTTTGACCGCGTTCAATGGCCAGCTCGTGGGCTTTTCTGATAGCTTCTTTGGCTTTGGTTGTAAGGCGTTGGAGTGGAGGCATGGTTAATATTTATAGTAAACGTATCGAATTACTTGGAATTTACCAAATCTTGCATAGGTGCAAGTGTTATATATGTACCGGGAATTAGGGTTGTGTCAACCGCTGAACCCTTTATACCAACCAAGTCTCCTGAAAGATTCACCAGTGGTGCTCCAGCAGTTTCTGTAGAACTTCTGATATCTGTATCAACCGAATAAGTGATGTTGATTGATTTACCCTTTGCATCTGTTCCCGGTCTAGTATTCGATCCAGTCACCCTTCCAACTTGAACTGAATTCTTTGAACGACCTTCAATCCCAATAATTGTTTGTCCGAGTTTGAGATTTGATTGTGAAAAAGAGACAAAAGGAAAATTATTGTTGTGACTTGAATCTGGTTGAATTTGGAAAGTAGCGATGTTGTCTACATCGTTGATATGAGAAATGGTGGCTGACAAAGTGGTCCCATCAGCCAAAGTGATGCCATAAACTGCATTTAAAATTAAACTGTGTTTGTCACTCAAAACTAATCCTGATTTAGAAACTAATACTCCTGCTCCATAAAATTCTCTTGAGCCATCTGGTAAAATTGGACTTTGAATTCGAACTACAGCTGGAGAAACTTTTGCTATGGCACTAGTGATCGCATCGTCTTCGTTTATCACAGTCACTTCTTTGGTCGATGACCCCCCAGTTGCAGGAGAAACCTTTTCAATAGTCCTTTCTACTACTCGGTTTATGGTTTGGGTTACCCCTGCAGGAGCTTGGGCCAAGAGAGATGTGGTGATAATACCCGTGGCAATAGAAGTCACGAAGCTTATTAACAGCGTGAGGAGGATGATCTGTGTTTTGGTCAAATCTTCCATGGTTGTCATGCGGTCATTTTAGCATAATTTTTTGAGAATACTAATTGTTCTTTTGAGTTCGTTTTGAGTGGTATTTTTTAAAATAAAATTCAAATCCAAAGTGTCTAAGGGACCAAGGGTCACTTGCGGGAAACGAAGACGATACGGTCGTACTGGTACCAGAGGTCGTCCGGATTCGTCCAAACCGCGTCCAACCACGAGCCGCCGTCGCGCCGCCCCACCTCCCAAACATGCGCATCGCCATCCGAGTCGCGGATAGTATCCATAACTGTAGATAGCCAATTGTTCATTGGTTGATCTTTATAAGATAGTCTAAGGTTCGGTCCAACTTCTGCTGGGCATTTCTCTAGGCCGAGTTCTTCGGCTCTCTCCAGTATTTCACTGTATGTCGCTCCGTTTTTAAATCCAAGTTGAGAGACAGTGAAAGAAACCAGTTTGTATGAATGTTTTTCTTTGGAGAATGGCGTCTTGGTTAAAATTTCTTTGGCATAGCCATAAATTTGATTTCCGTTTTGTTCAAGGGTTCTTATGGCATCATCGGCGTTATGGATCTCTGGATTAGTTTCTATGGTTCGTCTGAAGATGGGTTCGTTCGGGAAGGATTCATAGATGTGTTCCATGGTGTCTGGAAGAAGATTATGAATTTCAGGATTCCATTCACCAACATAGACTTTGGTGGTTTCATTCACCTCGTTTATGTTTTCAGCGATTTGTTCTTTTGTGCATTCAAACAGAATAGGTAAATCTTCTTTCACTATCCTTGATTTTCTGATTTCATCTATCCGAGGGTCCTTCTCATACCCAAAGCCTTCAATGGTTGAGTCCAGTTCATAAATAAAACGGAGATCATCTTTAGTAAACTGTTCACCCTTTTCTTGTTTTCTTGTAAGTTCAGTGACCTTTTTCATATCACTAGACTTTTTATCAAACTTTTCTCCTCCTGGGAGTGAATGATATTTGTCTTGGGCTACATCTAGGAGTTGTGGTTCAAGTTCTTGTCTATGATTCACTCCGCGGACTTCGGCTACTTGGTCTCCTGCCATACGGATAGCTACTCTGGGTTCTGAATAATTGCCACCCTTGCCTCTTGTGTAATAAACATAGAAATCCCCGCCTTCAAGCTGTCCTTTGGCACTACCTTCTGCAGTACACCAATGAGTACTTTTGCCACGAAGAGAATTTTCCAGAAGGTGATAGTCTGAACCTTGATCATATTTTACCCATTCTCCTTGGAGTGATTCTCGGTTGAGTTGGCCCGCGGTTTCTATCTGAGCGAACGTATAGAGTTTGATGAAATCTTTCTTAGAAATGAGTTTGGTGAGTTGTTCTCGCTTCTCTGAATCATCGGTGAGTTCTTGGTGACCGATACCAGTAGTGAGCATACGATAGACGAAGCCGAGGGCTTCTTCGTTCAGTTCTGGAAAGGGAGCGATGGTGTAGTCTGTACGTTTAGAATATTCACCTTTCTCTTTATCCAAAGTTCCCATCTTCTCCAGGTTTCGAACAACGAAATATCTAAACCAAGTTGGATACATGGCATCATTCTGATGGAGATAATCGAGCCAGGCGGTGATGGATTTTCCTTGAATTTCTTGTTTCTCTATGACCGCTCCTTTGTATTTTTCTAATAAATCTCCTTCGTCTAGTTCTGCTATATCTCTGCCTCGCCCTTGTTCTATGACTATTCTCTTTTCTGATTCATATAACCCGTGAGCAATCTTGGCCAAAGTTTCTTCATCATCTGTGTCTATGGAGAATTCTTTGATGATTTTGTTTTTCAAATGTTCCCAACCTTTTTCATCCGTGACTATTTTATCTAAACGCTCTAGATAGACTTGAATACGGCCGTCTCTTGAGTTGGGCACAAAGTCTCGTTCTGGATCTCGTTTAACCTTGCTTACGGCTCTCTCAACTGATTTAGAACCGGTGAGGTCTTTGTATTTGGAGTCTAAGAATTCTGGGTTTTCGTGCATATGGATATATTATAGCAATTTTCGGAGAATACTAATTGTTCTTTTTAGTTCGTTTTTGGTGGTGGTTTTTCCAAATGAAAACCTAATGGCATCCTTATCTAGAGCATTTTTATTTGAATCACACGAGCTTCCTACAGAAACCATCACACCCTTTTGATCAAGCTTTATGGCCATAAATTCGGCTATTTCTTCGGGTGTAGAAACACTGACTATGTTTGGTAGCACCTCCTCGTTTAAATTATTGATTTCTAGTCTGGGAATTTTCTTTAATTCTTCAACAAAATATTTCTTGAGTTCGGTTAACCGTTTAAACTCTTGCTCTCTGTTTTTCTGTGCGGATTCTAAAGCTTCGGCGAATTGGATTATGGATTCAACATTTTCTGTTCCTGCTCTTAATCCCCTTTCTTGTCCTCCTCCAAAAATAATCGACAACAATTCAACGTTTGGTCTAACTACGAGTAACCCGCACCCCTTTGGTCCATTAACCTTCGATGCGTCCAGAGTCATCATATCTACACCAAGTGCTGATATCTGGAGATTGAGCAGACTCCCTGCCTGACTCGCATCTGTATGAAAATATGGAAATTTTGAATTGTGTTCTTTCTTGTATTCATTTATTAAACGAGAAATCTTGTGGATAGGTTGAATCGTACCTACTTCGCTGTTCGCATAAACAATTGAGACCAAAACTGTATTTGGTTTAATGGCTTTCAAAACATCTTGAGGATTTATTCTACTATGCTCATCTTCTTTAATAATTGTCACCTCTCCACCCCGACGAACAATCTCCTTGGCACATTCTGTTATAGCCGAATGTTCAAGAGAAGAGATAATAAAATGTGGTGCAGACGTAGGAAGCCAGCACTTCTCAAAAACTCCAAGCAAAGCAAGGTTATTCGACTCTGTACCTCCTGAAGTGAAAACAATGTCTCTCGATTGTGCTCCAATGGTCCTCGCCACTTTTGTCCGAGCTTCCTCAAGTTTCTTTTTGGTCGCAACACCTTCCTCATAAATCGCTGAAGGATTGTCACCCCCAGAAGCATGGTCCAGATTTATTCGTCTGTTTCCAAATAGATTCATAGTCTCATTCTAGTGTTAAGTCGTGATTTTGCAACAAAAATGTGATAGTGTGAGCCAATCTATGAGTAATCCCCTCGATATTAATAAAGGTGTGGTTCGAGCCCCCGTGGTCGCTGTGATGGGTCATATTGATCATGGCAAATCTTCTCTTTTGGATTATATTCGAAAATCGAATGTGGTTGGTGGAGAAGCTGGAGGTATCACTCAACATGTGAGTGCATACGAAGTCGAACACACAAAAGAAGATGGTTCGAAAGCCAAGATAACTTTCCTCGACACTCCGGGTCACGAATCATTTAGAGGTATTCGTTCACGAGGAGCATCGGTCGCAGATATCGCTGTGTTGGTTGTTTCTGCTGAAGATGCAGTTAAACCCCAAACGATCGAGGCTTATCAAAAAATCAAAGAAGCTGGTTTGCCCTACATCGTCGCGATCACCAAGATAGACAAACCGAGTGCAAATGTTGAAGGAGCAAAACAATCACTCGCTGAAAATGATATTTATGTTGAAGGATATGGTGGAGATATACCAGTAGTACTAACTTCGGCCAAAACTGGTACAGGAATCAAAGAACTCCTTGATATGATTCTGCTCGTTGCAGATATCGAAAACTTTGTTGGTCATCTTGATCGTTGGGGTTCTGGTGTAATAATCGAAAACAGATTGGATCCAAAAAAGGGCATCACTGCAGTAGGCATACTCAAAGATGGCACAGCCAAAGTTGGCATGACTGTTGCATCTGTTGGAGCAGTTGCCCCCCTTCGATATATCCTAGACGCCGAAGGAAAAGAACGAGACGAACTATCTTTCTCCAGTCCTATTCAAATCATCGGTTGGGATTCTATGCCCCCCGTCGGAGCCCATTTTGAAACATTTGAAAACAAAAAGGCAGCTGAATTTTATTCAGAAAGTGAAGCGGGCAAAGTTATGCACACACACATCGAAAACAAAATTGATGAAGGTATGACCATTCTCCCCATCATCATTAAAACAGACGTTGCTGGCAGTCTCGAAGCCATAGTTTATGAAATAAGAAAATTATCTAGAGAACGTATCGTGCCACAGATAGTACTCGAAGCCGTCGGTACAGTCGGAGAAAACGATGTTCGTTCTGCGATGACTACTCCCGGCACAATTATCTTTGCTTTCCACACTAAAATAGATTCTCAGGCAGGAGCGCTTGCTGAACGTTCTGGAATAAACATCGAATCATATGACATCATCTATAAATTAACCGAACGTATCACCGAACTTCTCGGGGAGCGAGAACCAAAAATTGAAGTTGAAGAAATCAATGGTTCAGCCAAGGTGTTAAAAATTTTTAGTGCAACCAAAAACAAACAGGTCCTGGGTGCCAGAGCTCTTTCTGGAACAGTTGAAGTAGACGGTCAGGTCAGAATCATGCGAAGAGAAGAAGAAATAGGTAAAGGTCATATTAAAGAGCTCCAACAAAACAAAGTGGATATAAAAAAAATTAGCGAGGGTGAATTTGGAGCCATGGTTGAGTCAAAAATCGAAATAGCACCCGGAGATGTTTTAGAATCCATAATTCATGTCACGAAATAATAATTCTATCATTCGATAAACTCAGGATAAACTAACTCACTATAAATGCGACCAATTAAAAAAGAAAAAATGGGAGAAATTATTCACCGCCTCGCTGCAGACTTTGTTCTCCGAGAATCTACTCCATCTTCTCTCATCACTATCACTCGAGTAGTTTTAAACGAATCAGCCAAGGTTGCAGATATTTATTTCACTACCCTCCCAGACAAACAACAAGATACGGCTTTAAAATTTCTAGAAAGAAAAGGAAGTGAATTCATGTTTTTCGTACGAGATAAATCAAAAATAGGTATAGTCCCCCACCTTCGTTGGAAAATAGATTATGGTGAAAGAAATCGTCAGAGGTTGGACGAGATTTCAGAAAATACAAAATAAAAAACCGACCCTAACAAGGGTCGGTGCGAGCGATAAGATGAACAATTCGATCTCCTCCCTTCTTGTCATAGATGTATCGAACAACTGGAAACTTGGTGAGATTTGCGAGCCGTTGAAACTCTGTTTCAGTCAAAAGAAGACCCAAGTGACGCCACAAACCCGGACGCCAGCCAGCAAGTGACCTTCTGAGTTTCCAGGAGAGTTTGTCATCAGGAACACCACAACTTGGAAAAAGTTTCAAAGCACGATTGGGAGTCAGACCAATGAACCTGAAAAGATCCGAGGTACTCATTCCGAAACGGATGCTTTTCAAGATCTCGGTATCAAAGCCATCCTCCATGAAGCCGACTTGAAAACCTTCATGCTCATCGCAAGGATTTCTCCTCACACACACCATTAGGATACTCACTGGTTTCTCCTGCTTGATTGGGTTGTACAAAAATGAACTCGGATTACTGTTCGACAAGGTATCATATAAAAATTAAACTGTCAATAGTTAGTGCGGGTACCGAGAATCGAACTCGGGCCTCAACCTTGGGAAGGTCGCATTCTACCACTAAACCATACCCGCTTGGTGCCGAGGAGAGGACTTGAACCTCCACCCCTTGCGGGACCAGTTCCTAAAACTGGCGTGTCTACCATTTCACCACCTCGGCATTGTGCGTATTTTTTTGTCACGCACTTTGTGCGCCCAGTAGGAGTCGAACCTACGACCATCTCCTTAAGAGGGAGCTGCTCTACCAACTGAGCTATGGGCGCAAACATTTACCAACAAACAATACCTAAAAAACAATTATTATTCAATTATGATAATGTATTAAATGTACGACCTAGTCGCCAAGTGGTAAGGCGAAGCTCTGCAAAAGCTTTATACGGCGGTTCGATTCCGCCCTAGGTCTCCCTGAAACATTTGTAGTAAAATGTTCGGGCGACCAAATTATAAATTTGGTTTAGCCATATTGCTCGGGTGGTGGAATGGTATACACGGAGGACTTAAAATCCTCTGGTCGCAAGACCTTGTGGGTTCGAGTCCCACCCCGAGCACCAAATTTTTATTATGTGATAAAATTTTGATTAGAACTCGCACATTGATTCTTTATTTCATTGTAATTTAACCCTAGGAGGAACCAATGCTCGGCGTTGTGGTCGCATTAGTTTTGTTAGCCAGCGCAGTGCTGAGTGTTTGGATCCTTGCTCAGCATGAAATTCTCTGGTGTAGAATCCCAGCGAATACTTTCGCTTTCGTGGTCACGGGTACAAAAGACCCAAGCGATTCTTCTCTCATCAGTGGGGGTGGCATCGTCGAGGTTCTCCATGAAGTTCCGGGCAAGAAGCTGAACCGAAGTAGTTTGAACAAGTTCGAATGGACATTCGAAGATGGTCATGAAGAACACGGACTTCTTCATTTCATCCTCGGTGTCCAGTGGATAGGATTTGCTCGTTCTCTGCGAATAAATCATATCCGTGACAGATGTTTTCGGAGAGATGACATAAAAGGCATTCATTCACAATCTAACGACTGTAAAGCCAAGTTCATTTATTACTCTCGTGAACAGGCCGTGGAAGTAAACGGGGCAAACACCCTTGGTTCGTATCGACTAGACCTTCCTTTTAATCTCCTTTACGCAGTGATAGCGCCTGTGAGGGCGATCCTCGGGATGGCAGATTCTAACGCTGTTCTCACTATGATGATCAGCGAAAAGGTAAGCAACGTTGTCGGTACCCAAGAACCTGAATACTTTCTTCAGGGTGATGCAGCCATAAAAGACTTCTCGTCGATGCTGTGATGGATGCGAAGGATGATATCCTCGATCATATAGGAATAGAAGTGACTAAGGTCAATCTTCTGCCTATCCGTATGGATGCAGATTCTGCTCGTTTGTTTGAACTAGCGGAAACCACCAAAAGAGAAAACGCTGCAGCTATCGCTCGAGCCGAACGAGCCAAGCAAGAAATAATTCTAAAAGCTGAAGGAGACAAGGCCGCGCGTTTGCTCGCGATCGATGCCGAAGAAGAGCATGTCGAGCGTGTCCTTATCCC
>JAHFOF010000006.1:20648-23190 GCA_023266935.1 bacterium
AAGACTCCAGGTGGTGCTTTTGTTCGAGCGGCCGAAGCCCACGAAAACAACAAGACAGCCACAACCGTGGTTGTGGGCAGTGGAGCTCTACCAGTTATAGGACCCTCGAAATAATACGTCTGGTCAGACAAATCGTCTGACCTTTTTTATTTATTAAATATTAGTCATAATGTTCTTGGACAAAGATTGAATTTCAAACATTATTATTCCTGGAGGAATTTAATGAAAGGAAAAGCTCTTCAACAAGCCATCGCGGTAGCGATAGTTTTCATGCTCGCAGTATGGTTAATAAACACATTCGGGCGCACAGTAGATTGGGAACATGTCCTTTCATTCAGGATTGGAGTGCTTGGGCTTATAGTTGTCCTTCTGTCTCTCAAGATTGGTGGACAATTTGAATCAAAGATCAAGTCGACTCCAAGTTGGTTCTGGGCAGTTTTAGGAGGAGTGGCGGTTGTATACGTGAGTATCTTTTTGTTTAAACCTTGGGTAGAAAAACAAACAACAAGAAACTATCAACCGAGAATCTCTATTTCTAATTCACTGAGTGATTGGGATACTGTTTTCGTGGCCACAGAAGCCAGACCAGCACGGGTCATTCCTCGTTCTAAAATCACCAGAGTAACTTGGGGCCCCATCGGCCGAGTTTCCTACAAGGTTACCTTTCCGACGAATAAGGGGGATTCCACCATTATCTTCAAAAAAGAGAGTGGACATATTGAGCTTCCCTTCCCTCTCAAGTGGTTGGAGTTCCGACCAGTTGGCGAAGACTCGGTTATCATCGTTGTTCGACAACACGATCCGTAGGACTGAGAAACCAAAAACCCCGCAGTGATTTTCATCATTGCGGTTTTTTATTTGACTTGTGTGGTGTTTTATGATAGAATCCCGACCAGGCAAATAGCGTACATTTTTCATTTCTACTGTGGCTTCGGCCACGAGGAGCTTTATGTTCTGGCTAATCGTAGCCATTATCGTAACAGGTCTAATCGCCCTGTTGAAGGAAGTGTGGATCCCCCAGTTCATCATCTACCTTGCAGGCCTCGATGTGAACTGGAGTCCATGGAAAAGCATGGCTCCTGAGGGCGAGATGTACATGCTGGCTCGAGGAGCACCTGACGGTCCGTTCGAAAGTATTCTCGAATCTGTGCCTGATCACAACTACAACCATGTGACGAACGTGTTCTCTCACGTCAAACCAGATGAGAGCAAACAAGAAGAAGACACCTATCTTTCAAGGATCGGTGTAGCCTACGTTGGCTTCAATCTCCGACTGATGACGCGAGAAACAAAGTACGAAAAGTACGAACTCGTCCCAGCCTCGAACAAGTGGGCGCTGGTTCAGAAGGATCGTTCTGGTCCTTCAATCTACTTCCAGTACAACATGGGAACGAAAGTTGAAGGTGCCGAGACTGTTGGAAATTTCAAGGTCAGCGCCATCGTGGTTTTCACGGCCCAAATCTGGAATCCCGTTAAGGCGATGTTTTTCGCCGGAAGCTGGGAATCACAAACCAACGCGGCTGTTCAAGGAGTTCTGCGCGAGTACATTGGCAAAAAGACCATCGACAAGCTTCGTGAGGAAGTCGACGAGGGTGGTCATGGGGCTTTGGTAGAAATGATCAAGGCACTCGATCTTACTCACTTCGGGATCAAGATCATCGATGCCCGGTTTGTTGATTTCGACCTCGTCGGAGATAATGCAGAAACAAGCAGAGCGGTTCGCGCCCTGCAGATTGCAGAGCTCGAAGGCAATGCAGAAGTCAAGTCGGCCGGACTCAAGGCAGAAGCGAAGAAGCTTCTGGCCCAAGGAGTAGAAGCCGAACTGTCTGTTCGAGCACGTTACGATCCGAAGGGTGTATACAGCATCGCTGAGGCCATTAAAGAAGCGAAGCCTACCGCCATCTCCTTCGACGGAGGAGGCGTGCTCGCCACCATCGGAGCAGACAAGAAATGATCAACCCAGCCACCAAAACATCGGTGGCTTTTTTCTTGACTTTTTTCTATTAAGTGTGGTATTATAAATGTAGTCAAGCTACTGACCCCATTCGGCCCTATGGGCTAGAGGTGTTATGAAAAAGCTTTGGATGTACATTGGCATCTGCATCACATTGGGAATCATGGCCAATTGGCTTCTCCCTACTGTGAGTCTGAAGTGGGCCGGAATCTCCTCGCTTATCGCCGTGCTTATTGTGGCGACAATCTTGATTGCTGTGAACAGCAACCACCGAGCCACCGCTGGCAAAGTCATCAAACATCGACTGTTCTGGACAACTCTCGGTGTTGCCACGACTGTGTATCTCTTCTTCAACGTCGTTGTCCCGAGATACACGGAGTATGCTCGCATGGCACATGAAGCTCGGATGGATCAAGAACGGATACGGGAAAAATACGTTCGTACACACGAAGATATTGAACAGGAGCTCGTGGCCACAGAAGCCAGACCAGCACGGGTCATTCCTCGTTCTAAAATCACCAGAGTAACTTGGGGCCCCATCGGCCGAGTTTCCTACAAGGTTACCTTTCCGACGAATAAGGGGGATTC
>JAHFOF010000003.1:0-57461 GCA_023266935.1 bacterium
TTCTCAACTAACTACACTATTAAAACTTCTCCACCCTTTTATGCCTTTTGTCACAGAAGAAATATGGCAACTGATGAATAAAGAAAGTTTGCTCATGATTGAACCTTGGCCCTTCGACCTTGCTCAGGATAAACCAAATGATTAACTACGATACAATTTTCTTTGCTTTACTTGGAGGAATTCTCCCAGCCATTATCTGGCTTTTGTTTTGGCTTGAAGAAGATATAAATCACCCAGAATCACCATTCGCTATTACCAAAACATTTGTCGCTGGGATGTGTGTGGTAATCCTCGTTCTACCCCTACAAAGATTGGTGAATAAAACCTTCCCAGGCATGAGCCCTACAGCCTTTGCTCTCTGGGCTTTAATTGAAGAGGGTTTTAAATTCGCCGCAGCATATTTTATTGTTATTCGCACCAGAGAAGATGATGAACCGATAGACACGATGATTTATATGATTACTGTAGCTCTTGGATTTTCTGCCTTAGAAAATGCCCTCTTTATCTTCAACCCTCTATTTGTAAAAAATTCTTTAGAAGCATTATCCACAGGTAGTTTTAGATTCATCGGAGCGTCACTTTTGCACGTTATTTCCAGCGCTACGATAGGAATTGCCATGGCTCTTTCTTTCTATAAGAAAACTTCGATTAGAGTGTTCTGGGGAACTTTGGCCTTCGTTTTAGCTGTTGTTATTCACACCTTTTTCAATATATATATGTATCAAAATGTAAATTCTAGCACTTTTAAAACTTTCGCTTCTGTTTGGATAGGTGTGGCTCTACTCCTTCTCTTTTTTGAGAAAGTTAAGGCGTTGCGCGCTCCTATAAAGTAGAGATATAATATAAGTATGCCAAAACGATCTTTTTTTGAACGGTTAACAGGTGCGGTAAAGCTTGATGATGATTTTAGTGAAGACGAAAAACCAACTAAGTTGGTTTCTAGTAATTCAATTTTTGATGAAGAAGAAGAGGGACAACTCTCTGTAGATGTTTACCAAACACCAAGTGAGATTGTCATTAAAACTATGGTCGCTGGAGTAAAACCAGAGGATTTAGATGTGGCTATCACCAGAGATTCTGTCACTATCCGTGGTAAACGCGAAGAAGATCGAACTCTATCAGGAGAAGATTATTTTCACCGAGAATTATACTGGGGGTCTTTCTCTCGAACTATTGTCCTCCCAGAAGAAATAGATGTGGATGAAGCCGAAGCCCTCGAAAAGCACGGTATGCTTATCCTCCGCTTACCAAAGGTTGATAAACACCGTCAAGCCAAGCTAAAGGTTAAGGGTTAATAATTGGTGCTCTCAGCAGGAATCGAACCTACATCTCGTCCTTAGGACGGACTTGCTCTATCCATTGAGCTATGAGAGCTTGGCCTATCGACAGATAAGCATTACCACGAATATATCACACAATTTGAAAAACAGGAGTATTTTGGTATACTTGCAGAGCTTATTGTCGAGATAGCTCAGTTGGTAGAGCATTCGCCTGAAGAGCGAAGGGTCGGCGGTTCGAACCCGCCTCTCGACACCAAATTAGATACCCAAAAGATTAGAAAGTCTGTCTTGGTCGAAGCCAACGACTACGTTTCCATCCACTACAATGACTGGCACACCCATTTGGCCACTTTTATTGACTGCTTCTTTGCGCTTCTCTAAATCTGAACCGACATTATAGTCTGTAAATGGTACGTTGTGAGCTTTAAAAAAATCCTTCGCGAGATGACAAAAGTGACAAGTGGAAGTCGAATATATTTCTACTTTATGCATTGAATATTATTAAAAATTGTAAGTTAAAACATCTTACCACAAGTCCAAGAATCCGCGCCAGAGTTTTTGGAGCCAATTTAGCTCCACTTGCGAAGTAGAAGTTGATTTATCATCTCTGTCCAGTATAACTGCGACTTTCTCCCCTTCTTTCGAAACACTAAACTTTTCTTTGATTAAAGTATCAATCCCCTCATCTGTGCCTAAACGAGCGATTTGGACCTTTAATTCGGATTCCCTGGCCGAAAGAAGGGTGATTTTGGCTTTTAAATTATCTACATAGCGTTGACTTTCTCTATCCTTAACTACCACACCATATGCCCCTCGAATAGCAAAAATAGTGATAACTAAAAGAGCAATCAGAGCTGGGGTCGAGTAGAGTTTGCGTTTAAGTTTCTGTTTTTGTTGGAGTTCCTTCATCGTTTCCCATATGTTATCATATTCAAATAATGTTTGATAAGAAGCACAAAAAAACCCTTCAGGGCATCATGGTCGTCGTGGCTGTTTTAATGATCATTAGCATGATACTTCTGTACATGCCGAATTTTCGTTAGGTCTTAATCGCTCCGCATCATTTTGAGGAAGACGTCATGAGGAATGTTCACTTTGCCCATGGACTTCATTTTCTTTTTACCCTTTTTCTGTTTTTCTCGAAGCTTCATTTTACGAGTGATGTCTCCCCCGTACATATGTTGAGTCACATCCTTTTTCATCGCTGAAAGGGTACGACTAGAAATAATTCTACCCAAACCTTTGGCTTGAATCTTTGTGGTGAACATCTGTCGAGGCAAAACTCCAAACAGTTTTTCTACAGTGGTCTCTGCTTCTGTTTCTACCAACCGACGCGAGACAATGCGTGAGAATGCAGGAACGATTTCATCTGCGACGAGCACATCGAGTTTAACCACATCAGCCTTTTTCATTTCTCCAAGTTCATAAGAGATAGAAGCGAATCCCGAAGTCACACTTTTTAACTTATCAAAAAATCCTCGCATTAATTCTCGCAGAGGCATCCGCACAGTCATCGAATTCCTCGAATCACCAAACGTTTCTGAATCCCCCACTTCGGCTTCATGCTCATATAAAATTTGAACAACCTGACCAACATACTGCATCGGAGTGATAATTGTTGCTGTCACCCACGGTTCAGAAACGGATTGAATCTGTCCATCATCTGGGAAAAAACTTGGAGAATAAATCATCACCTTCTTGTCATTTTTTAAAGTTACTTCATAAGTGATAGATGGGAGCGTCACTATAAGTTCAAGGTTAAACTCTCGACGTAGTCGTTCAGTAATGATTTCAAGATGAAGCATGCCGAGGAATCCACACCTGAATCCCCGACCAAGTGCTCCTGACGATTCTTCTTCAAAGGTAAATGAAGAGTCAGAAAGCTTTAGGCGAAGAAGAGATTGTTTGAGAAGAGTGAAGTCGTCTTGGGATTCAGGATAAATAGATGCCCAAACTACTGGTCGTGGGGCCATATAACCCTCGAGAGGTGGCTGATTATCATCAGCGAACGCGATGGTGTCTCCCACGGAGGCGATACCCGGCTGTTTAATACCAGTCACAATATATCCTATCTCTCCAGCACTAAGTGATTCAGCCAGTGTCTCAAATGGAGAAAATGTCCCTACTTCGAGAGCTTTGAATTTGCCTCCAGCTACTTTGAACTTTAAATCTTTGAGTCGGGTCACCATACCACTCATCACTCGCACGAACACGATTACTCCGGTGTGATTCGAATATTTAAAATCAAAGATTAAGGCATCGAATCCAGAACTTAATTCTTTTGGTGGAGGAATTTTTTTAATGATAGTGTCTAAAAGATTTGCTACTCCTTCTCCCGTTTTACCAGAGGTTTGGATAATATCTTCTTCTTTACATCCTAAAAGAGTGATAATTTCTTTTATCACTTCATCTTTCCTCGCAAGTGGCGAATCAATCTTTGAGAGGACTGGAATGATCACGAGTCCAGCATCCTTGGCCATACCAAGTGTTGTGAGCGTTTGGGCTTGTACTCCTTGAGTAGAATCAACGAGAAGAATCGACCCCTCGACTGCTCGCAGAGCCCTAGAGACTTCGTATGAGAAGTCGATGTGTCCCGGGGTGTCGATGAGGTTTAAAACATAATCTTTATACTTCATCCTCACGGGTTGCATCTTTATCGTGATTCCCCTCTCTCGTTCAAGCTCCATAGAATCGAGCACTTGGGCCATCATTTTGCGTTTCTCTATGGTGCCCGTTAGTTCGAGCATTCTGTCTGCCAACGTAGATTTGCCATGGTCGATGTGGGCGATGATTGAAAAGTTTCTAATATGATCCATTGGAGGTTGATTGTAAATTGAAAATTAGAAATTGTAAATCAAACGATTTCTGGGTCTGTGGCAATGATTTTTGTTTTCCAAAATTTGCTGTGGATAGCAGCGGCGGCTTCTTCTAATTCCTTGCTCTTTAATAGAAGAAGCACGACTATCCCAGCGACAATACCTAATATTCCCGCAAAGAAACCTTGCAAGAAAATTCCAATGAGAGAATCCGTGTGGAAAAGTGGAGCAAATAAATTTAATCCTAGATAAGAGACATACCCGAGGATAACCGATGCTCCGATAGATTGAAAGAGGGTTCGACTCACCTCCTTAGAAAACCCTCCAAAGTCCTTTTCAAATCCAATCCAATGAATCACTCCGTTAATAATGGTGCCGATTGAATATCCGAGTGGGAGCATTAAAACAGCTGTGCCAGGCAAATCTTCAACCTTTAGAAGTGCACTGATGAAGTATCTAAAGGTATCCGAATAATAAAAGTATTTGACCAAACCATAAGTACAAAGAATCAAAATTCCTGTAGAAAGAAGATTAATGAGAAATGGTTTTTTAGTATGCCCAGCAGAATAAAACGCTCGCACAAAAAGAAGCATCAAACTTTGAAAGACAGCAGAGAGGGCAAAGAGAGCAAGGGCAGCTGCGGTCAATCGTGTATCGCTCCAGTCGAAGTGGCCTGTGCCGAGCAACACTCGAACAACTTGGGCTCGAAGAACAATAAACAAAGCGGTCAGAGGTATGGACCAAAAAATTATATGCCGAGCGGTTGTAACCATTTGTTCTACAAACGCTTTCATATTATTGTCTGCAAAGTGCCTGGACAGTGTTGGGAAAGCCGCGAGAGAATAACTTACTCCGATTATAGTCAGAGGAATGGATTGAATATTAAGGGCGAAAGAAAAAACAGAGATAGAACCAACTGCCATAAGTGAAGCGAGGGAAACCAGAAAGATGGTGGCAATGTGGTTAATGGACAACGTGAGTGTGCGTGGAAATGATAAAGTAGCCACTTTCTTTATAGAACCCCAATCAAACTTTGAGCGAAATCGTGGGAAAAGTCCTATCCTCAAAACAAACGGTATCTGCACCAAGGCGTGCATAAGAGAACCGATGATCACTCCAATAGCTACTCCCATTATGCCGTATTGAGGAGCCAAGAAAATCGTTCCCAAAATGATGCCTAGGTTGTAAAGAAGTGGAGCGAAGGCATAGATGGTGAAGCGATTATACGCTTGGGTCAAAGAACCAAAGAGATTTGAGAAACCAAGGAAGATTGGCGATAAGAGAAAAATTCTCGAAAGCAAAATAACTTTAGTTAACTCCGCCCCACTAAATCCCTTAAACAAAATCCCAGAAAACTCTGGAATAAGAAAGAAAGCTAAACCACAAGAAACAATGATGAGGAAAGAAAAGAAAGTGAAGATGTTGTCCACGAATGCTCTGACCGCTTCGTGACCTTCTCTTTCTTTCTCTACAATAAACGGCACGATGACTGAGATGGATACCACTGAAGCAATAGTCACAAACAAAAAGTCTGGAATGCGAAAAGCCGCATAGTAAGTATCTAAGGCAGAACTCGCTCCGAAAACATGCGCCAACAACCTGTCTCTAAGAAACGCGAGGACTTGAGAGAGAATAGCGAAAAATCCAAGCAGATACGCTGCCTTGTGGAGCGTAGAAGTCTCCTTGTAAAAGAATTCGAATATTCTCCTGACCATTTAGTTATGGCTGACTAGTAATCGGAGGTGTTGGTCGGCTTTCTGGATTTTTTGAACCAGCTGGTGATTTATAGAATGGATCCTTGTTGTTTTGGAGATTGGCGAGGATGTTTTGAACCTCAACATTGTCTGGATTGCTTTTCGCCAAACTTTCGAATTGAACTATAGCTTCTGCATGTTTGCCTAAATATTCGTCTGATAAACCGAGGAAGTATTGAGCATTCGCATAATTTGGAACGATTGTGACTGCTTTGTTTAGAGCTTCAGCTGCTCCAGCAAAATCCTTCTTCGAATATTTGAGTAGACCGAGTTCAAAGAAGATTCCAGCATTATCAGGAGAAAGGATGGCTCCAGCTTCTGCAGCTGCTATCGCTTTGTCTACATTGTTTGCTCCTGCTTCGAGTTGAGTCAGAAGGAAATAAGCATCAGCATAATCTTGCTTTTTCACTAAAGCTTGTTCGATGAGAGTTCGGGCACCATCGACGTTCCCATGATCGAATTCAAGTCGAGCAGTCAGAAGAAGTGGTTCTGGGGATTCAGGATTTCTCTTTAGAGCTTCGGCATACGCATTTTTCGACGCTTCATATGCTCCATTCACCTTGAGAGGCGCTGGGACAAGTGAACCATACAGAGAGCCCAAAGTTATCCAGTTCTGATATATTCCTGGAGCAACATTTGTAGCTGTTTGAGCTGCCGCGATGCTGTTCGAAATAGCTGTCTGGAAAGTTTGTCTATTCGTCTCTGGAGCACCTGCGGTGGCTTGAGCTACAGCTTGAGCACGAGCAAAGTTGAGTTGATAAAGAGCATTGTAGTAAGTATCTGCTTGGGATAGATTAATGGCCTTGGTCAATTCAGCTTCGATAGTTTCCACAGAGGTGTTAGGCACCCTTGATGAAGTGAGGGCTTTCTCAAAATGAACTACTGAGAAAGTTTTTTGATAAGAAACGAATCCGAGAGCAACTGCCCCGATGACCAAGACTATTGCCACAAAGACCGAGGCGAAGTTCGTCACTACCCTTTCAGCAAACATCCAAGTTTTTGTAGGCACAACTCCGGAAACCTTTACTGCACTGAGGAAAAGACCCGAAAGGATGAAAGCCAAGAAAAGAATAGTGATGCTTGGAACATAGAAGAAACAAATAACCCAAAGGAACAAGGCTCCAACAAATGAAGAAACGAGAGCAAACCTGGTAGCTTTGTCTTCTGGAGTACGGACCAAAACTTTCCATCCCAAAATCAAGAAGTAGACGAAGAAGAAAATCCAAGCGAGTGTACCGAGAATTCCCGTCTCAGCGATTTGAGTTGGGATAAATCCTGCTCCAAATTGAAAAGATGTGTTCCAGAAAGGAGTGGAGTTAATGGATATTGGTTTGTAGAGGAACCAATCTCGAGCAAAAGTGTTTGGGCCAGAACCAAGAAGTGCTTGTTTAGAATTCACGATGGTGGCTTTCGCTACACCAAGGGTAGTAGACAATGAAGGACGGATATCTGTGTTTTGAACTCCGAAAGCACTAGAAACTACATTACCGAGACTACCTTGAGTTGAAGAAATAACTGGGTTGATAGTGAAGAGAAGGGCCACTACGAAGAGAGCGATTGCTGGCCAAATATTTTTCTTTTGTTCCTTTTCTACAGTCATCAAGTAAACCAAAACAACGAGAGAAAGAACGAGGAGAACTATCCAAGCGGTAGAGAAATTTATAATGGCCATCAGAACAACCGAGAGGATGAACACCACACTCAAGAAAATTCGTCTCATTTTGGAGAGGTCGAGCATGGTTAGAGCAAGTAGAGAGAGAGTGGAGAATAAACCGAAGGCCACAGCATAATCTGTCCAGGCACCAATCGGATTACCCATATTTCCTCCGAAAACATTCATCACTAATACATTGCCACCAGAAACAATCTTGATAACTGCGAAGAGAGTGAGAATAGAGAAGGAAATGAGGAGAGCTCCATAGACCTTGAAGATCCTAGAAAGATCGGTCACCACAACAGCAGTGAGACCAAAAAGAATAGAAGCGAAGAGTATAAATCCAAAAGTTCCTACTTCGAAGCTATAGCCGAAAAGTGAGAAAGAGGATGAAGCACCGACCACAGAAGACAAGAAATAAACTACTGGCAAAAGAATCGTTCCCCAAAGAATTGGATGCGATGGGAAAGAAAACTTCCCTGCTCGTAGAGTATCAACAAGAAAAGCAAGAAAAGCGACAATCGTCCCAAGGGTAAGCAAAGCAGACTTGGCTACACCGACCGGAAGAAGGACACTCGGAATAAAGAAAAGTGGTAATAAAAGAACAAGGACGAGCAGTGAATTTAAGCTGATTTTATACTGTGGATTCATAATTTATAAACACTAATATTAATACCCTAATTTTATCAAAAAAGGGCTAGCTTTCCAAGTGTTTTGGGGATTATGGGCTAATAAAACTAAGATATAAAAGAAGTTTGATTGGAAGTAAAATTGGTGGTATAATCAGAGTGGTGTCGGGTAATCGCTCGGTCCCATTTCGGTGGGATTTGAGAGGAAAGTCCGAACATTCAATTCTCTGGGTTAGCATATGCGCCTAGAGAATAAGAGTAGCAGGTAACACCTGTCGAGGGTAACCTTAGAGATGCGAACAGAGACGAGTCCCGCTTCGGCGGGGGTGCAACGGCAAAACTCTTACTCGAATGCAAGGCCGTGCCCCAAGAGAAATCAAAGGGAGTGCCGCTATAGGTTCGTGGTGACACGAATCACAGATAAATGATTATCGTCCCGAGCACAAGCGAGGGATACAGAATTCGGCTTATAGACACCCAAAGCCCCCACAGTTAAATGCGGGGGTTTTGTTATTGTAGGTTAGAAGCCTCAATAATTTTGTTCGTACTTGGGCGAAAGAGGATGGCTTTCTTGGCCACAGAATAAATTATCACCTGGTCCCCCACTTCAGCATTCATAAAGAATGGTTGATACTTCACTTCTTCTAGATTCGTCACCGTTTTAATCACCGGCTCTTCGTTCGTGGGTAAAATTATTTCTCCGCGTATTGCGTTTAAAATTTGCTCGGTCGTCGGAGCATTACTTTTAGTCTGATAGGCATTAAAAATTTGTAACCCGAAAACAACCAGAAAATAAATGCTAATTAAAACAATAACCCAAATAAATATTTTTTTAAATGAAAATCTCCTTTTCTTTTTGGGAAAATTTTCTTCTCCAAAAGATTTTGGTCTAAGCACTAATGGTTGATTAAAATTTTGATTGTTCATTAGATTGTTGGGTTAGCTTGCCCTGAGTCGGTCGAAGTGGTCGTCGAAGCCGAAGTATCCACAGTGCCCGGTGTACTCGAAGATGTGTCTGTTGATGGTGTAGTGGTGCTTGTATCTACTGGAGGGGTTGGGGTGGTAGGAGTTGTATCCACAGGAACATTATAAACTGCAGCTCCCGGATAAGTCTGACAATCTCCTGCAGTAGTCACCGCTTGACCGTTCACCACCTTCATACAATACGGTGCACCGTTCACTTGGTCATACACAGTGATGCCTGTTGGTTTCTCTTTCGTCCCTACAGATAGAGCATATGTGCTAAGGCTCTCTACAGCAAGTTGTTTAAAGTGAGTGACCCCATCTACTATAGACGCACCCATCGCAGTCAAAGTATCTGCGATGATGCTTGGTGAAGTAGAAGCAGTAGCCACAAATCCAGTAGATGAAGCGAACATTTGTTCTAGTGTTGAGAGTCTTGTTTCAAGAGCGATAACTCGATCAGTAGTCGAAGCCATCGTAGTTGAAGCATCGTTGAACCAAGCCAACATGTCAGAGTTAGAAATGCTTGGTGTAGTTGATGCCTGACCACAAACATCTCCGACAGATACTTCTCCATTATCAGAAATGCAGAGGAACTTATCACCCGCTTTTGTTTCTGGAAGTCCGAAGAAAGTGATCGCTCCATCCACGGTCAAAGCTGAATCTGCATTCGGAGTTGAAGTCCCAAATGCCACTTGTCCTTCGACAATCAATCCATTCTCTGGAGCAAGGAGGTTGAAATCCGAACCAATGGATACTCCTCCAGCCACTACGAGTTTATTGAGCGGAGTAGTGGTGCCCATGCCTATGCCCACGTTGCCTTTGTTCAAAAGATTTTCTAAATCTGTAACTCGCAAATCCAAATCGTTCCAAGCGTTTGCTAAAATCGGAGCGAAGTCCAAATAGTTCACTTGCAAAAATCCATCTGCACCAGTAGTGACCAATTCTGGTACTACTGACTGAACGTCTTGAGCGATGAACCCGATGTGGTTAGCCATGGTCTCATCATTCTTCCAACTAAAGTTGACTCCTCGAAGTCTGCGTAGAATTTCTGTTGAACTCGCGATGGTGCTAATGTTTGTTTTTAACCTCGCATCAGAGGTACAAGTAAGGGCTGTGTTGGTTGGATTAATTGTACAAGTGCCACCACCTATAACACTAAAGCCTGCCACAGAACCGTTTACACTGCTTACATGAAGGGTATAAAGCGGATTGTTTGTCCCAATACCCACTTGGGGGCTACCATCTACGCTTGTGCCTGTTGAATTAATAACCAAAGCTTGTTTCTGGTAGTAAAAAGCATTCGGATCCATCGTTTGAAGGATCAAGTTCTCAGAATATGGTCCAGGTCCTGCTCCATCAGTGTGATACCTGACTAGGAACGAGCTCGAGTCTATGGCCAAAAAATCAGAAAGTGAATTAAAGTCCGTTATGGTTGAACTGTTTGCATATACAGTTTGTTCGCTAGAAATACCGACCACACCAGAAGATGATACATTTATCACTCTGTTTTTTGTCCCACTATTAAACAAAAGATGGGTACTATCTAAAGCACTTAACCTCCACGGATTAGTAGAATATCCTCCAATAGAACTAGTAGTCGTGGAAGTAACAGACAAGTTAGTACTACTTACCCCGACGTATGAAATTAATGCATTGTTGTTACTTGAGTAATCTGAAGCGATGAAGAGAGTGCCGGGCAATGGAGAAGCGATAGCCAATTTTGTGCTTGTTGCCGTCGCATAATTTTCTAAACTACCAAGACTAATACTGCTACCATTTACTCCTCCGATGATAACTTTGCCTTGAGCTTGAGTAGGGTTACCGCTTGTCTCGTTATAAACCAAAGCAAACTGTGTAGTGGTGCCATTTATGGCAGTCATGGCCATGTCAGCCACATTTATATTTGAAGCTACTGTAACCGGATTGCCGAATGAATTAATAGTGGTTCCGGTATATTGAACTGTCCTTGCGGTCACTGATGTAGCGCTCCCCGAAGGCAAACCATAGCTGACTACAAACTGTCCTGCTGAAGCAGCTGCTATTCCCACAACAGGAACAGCACTATATCCTCCAGCAAAACTAATAGAGCTACCGCACGAAGGAGTGATCACAGAAATAGTACACACAGCCACATCAACCCAATAAACACTAGCAATACTTTTAGTATTTATAAGAGCTACCGTGTTTGCATCGAGAACTGCGATAGCTGATGGAGACCAAGAGACTGTGCTTGTGGCTGCTACATAAACTCCAGATGGTCCGTACGACAAAGAAGACCCGCTTTTCTGACCCACCCTGACTTGGTAACCAGAGCCATTTTGAGCGGTAAACAAAATGTGTCGTGTGCTGTCTAACTTCGCAGACATGTTGCTCCAGACAGTTTGGTTACCGTATTGCATACCCGGGAAGATAATCGAAGCAGTACTTGGATCAAACGTCTGATTCGCATATGTGGTATCAGCAGTCCTTACTTTAAAAATTTGATCAGTCGAAGTAAAACCGGCAAGGAATGATGTGTTGGTAAGTGGAGTTAAGCCGAGTATGGTTGATCCGGCAGATTGTTCTCCTCCAATTGAAACTAGTGTAGTAGAAGAAACACCGAGAATCCTAAAATTGGAGCCGTACCCGACAGCAATATTAGAACCATCGAGGAAAGCAGACGAAACTGTGGCGCTATAAACAGTAGAAAGTGATGCCACGGTTGAAGTTGCTACTGTAGAAGTGCCTGTAACCGTCACTAGCATTGCATCCAATGAAACATTGCTATTATGAACAAAGTTAATAAAAGAAGTATCAGAAAGAGGTTGCGCAGATCCTATATAAGAACTGTTGGCCGCGTTTGTTGCATATGGAGTACCACAAGTCAAAACTCCGCCAGAAAAGTTTACAATAACAACTGATTCCCACGGTGCAGCAGAATAAAAGTGAATCGCAGCCCTAGTTGTTGTAGCTGAAAACAACATTATCCCAGGATTAGTAGCAGAATAACTTGGAACACTTCTAACCGCATTTTGAGTCCCAAGAGAAATGGTTGTCCCAGAAGTGGTTGAGAGTCTGACATCTATTCCTCCCGCGGTATAGTCAGTATAAGTCGCAAGGAAACTTCCTCCGCCAACCGACTTCACATCAACTGTTACTGGTTGAGCAAATGTACCCATGGTAACTGGTGTGCCACAAGAAGTAACTGTCGTTGCATTATAGTTACAAACCACAGCCTTTACACCCCATGATGAGTAGTTGTAAACAACAATAATTCTTGTGGAGTCCAATACGTCAACAGCAAAGTTAGCATAAGTTCCCCCGTAGAAATTTGCATCCACCGTAGCCATAGAAAAGGCAGGATAAAACAGAACATTTGTCCCATCAGTTTTACCCATATAAATACTTCCTATGGTATATGAAAGTACGGTAGTTGAGCTTATGGCGATAGGAATCGCACCGCCGTTTGCAGAAACACCACTTGACCAACTTGGACTAAGGGCAAAAACATTTAAACTCGATGGAGTGGTGCTGACTCCATAAAACCTCGAGTTCCCTGCTACATCCAAATCAAACAATGGTTGAGTAACTCCTATACCCACATTGCCATTCTGGGCAAAGGTGACTGTCTGCGTCCCTGCAGCATTCGCTTGGTTATTGAAAGCCAAGCTACCGCTGTTGTCTGCAGACAACGACCAAGTGGATGTCCCTATATTTTGTGTCCCAACCCAAGATTGATTCCAACGTTGAGCTGATGTGCCTAGATTATAAGTAAGGTTTGCATCAGGAATAATGTCTCGAGCAGTAGTAGTCCCTACAACAACTAATTTTGTGTTTGGAGTAGTCGAACCGATGCCAACATTACCATCATCTCTAACTAACAATGCTGAAGTTCCATTTGAGTTTGCAACATTTAATCCAGTCGTAGCAGAAGTGGCTCCAGAGCTCTGGATAGATAATTTAGAAAGTGGAGATGACGTACCTATACCAACTCTTGCGAGCGAAAGGTCGATGTCGAGAGTATCGTTTCCACCATTCGCTCCTGTAAAGTGCATAACCTTTCCACTTGTTGTTCGATCATTACTAAACAATTGAAGAAAGAAATCCTGGCCAACTAAACTGGCAGAAATCAATCTAAGAGATCCACCACTTCCTCCAGCTGAGTCGCTAAAGAATGCCGCTGGTATCCCTGTTGTTTGATAAACATCAAGCATTGCAAACGGTGTGGTTGTGCTTATACCAACCCTGCCTGTTGAGGTGATTCGCATTCCTTCTCCGACTGTCCCAGAACTGTTGCTGGTGCTGAATTGTAGATAACCAGAATAGTTTCCATTTGTGCCGTTTTCTTTTCTTCCTGCAATAGTGGCGAAAGGATTCGCTGCATCAGTACCGTTTGTATTCCCTGAAAAATGAAGTTGAGATCCTATATCTATTCCTTGAGAATCTGTTGATATCAAGGTCAATGCTGATGACGAATCCCCAACATTTATACCAGCAGAAGCTTTCGCAATCGTAAGTAAAGCTGATGGTGTCGTAGTACTTATTCCAACATTGCCACTTCCATCAATCGTCATCTTTGTAGCTGAGTTGATTTGGAAATAAAGAGGATTTGATCGTCTCGAATCTATTTTATTGTTTGCTGTTGAGCCAGTAATAACCAAGTCTTGTATTCCTCCGGTTGCAATTTGCAAACCAGTTGAAGCAACAGAATCAAGAACGAGCTGACTTGCTGGTGTGGTCGTACCTATACCCAAATTCCCAGAGGCCAACATAGTAACTAGAGGAACAAATGTCTGATTATCAGCACTCGCGCTTGCAACATTTCCAAACTGCATTCCTCCTGCGACATTAGAAAGAATAATCGATGCTTGAATACCGTTTGTTTTAAAAGTATTAATGTTGGTGCCTGCTGAACCGTTGAAAGCAAGATAAGGAGTTCCTGCAGAATAATAATATCCAAGAGTGCTTCCGTAGCCAGAAGCATTCGCATGGCCCCATTCGAAACTATTTGAATTGTTAGCTATATTACCTCCTCGAGCAGAAATGATTGAATTAAATTGGCTTGTGACTCCATTCACACCAACAACGTCTAATTTGGCTACAGGTGCAACTGTCCCAATACCCACGTTACCTGAATTAGTAATGATGAAATTAGTTGCAGTAGAAGAACCAACCACGAATTGATTTGAAGCGAGTCCTGCGGTTGGGTTCACTGCAAATGTGGCGAATGGAGTAGTAGAACCTATGCCAACATTGCCGCTACCTTGAATATACATAAGAGGTGCTGGTGTTGAACCACCGACAAAAGCAAATCCTCCACCTGTTGAATCTGAGCGAGTTTGAAAAATGAGCGTTTGCGCCGCTAGTCCTGAAAATACATTTGATGTTTTATAAATATAAGAATCTGCCGATGATGTGACAAAAGCGCTTGCAGTATAATTACCAAATTGTAATGTGTTGGCAACACCTGTGGTGTCGTTCAAATTGCCGTATGGACTAACAACTAAGTTTGACCCAATAACCCTCCCCACAACTTCGAGTGGCGAGTGCGGACCCGTCGTCCCGATGCCAACATTTCCACCAAGTGGTTGTAGTGATAATGCATATGTTGACCCATCATTTGTTGCATGACGATGCTGTATCCATGCGGTGAACGGGCTATTCTGCATACTTCCAAAAACCAAATCCGTTCCTGAACCTGATTGCATGGAAAACATAGCCGCTGTCCCATGAGTCAAAGAAGGATCGCTGTATGATGTTGTGCCAACAAGTTGTAATTTTGAAGAAGGAACAGCGGCTCCTATTCCAACATTACCACCTGATGTCACATTAAATAACACACTTGAATCATTGTTTATTTGGAAACTATCGGCTGAACTTTTGTTGATAATAGTTAAAGGTACACCTTGTGTAGAACCAGCATTTGTTTTGTTTATAATCAAACCATCACCATCTGCAGTTATATGAATATATGCTGTGGCAGTCCTCGAAGAAGCGTTGAGTGTCCCTGCTACGGGTCCACTCCTTCCTGTTTTGTCATAAATAAACAATCCATTATTTGATGTTGAGTTTCCCTCAAGAGATAGATATTGGCCAACTGAAGTGTTAGAAGAATTCGCAACAGCAAGAATCCCAACCGGTGAAGTTGTGCCTATTCCGACATTTCCTCCGAGAGGATTCAAAGCAATGGGATAATAAACACCATTAGCATTACTATCTTTTTGTTGAATCCAAGTTGTATAAGGGGATGCATTCAACATTCCTACTGAAAGGGTTGTGCCTGCATTACTGTGAATTTTAAATATTGAGCTATCTCCAATAGACCCATTGTTGCTACTTGGAGCCGCAGCAGACAAACCATAAATAGATAACACGGAAGATGGTGTCGTTGTGCCTATACCCACATTTCCAGAAGTATCAATGGTCATTCGATCATTAGCATTTGTACCTATTCTAAGTGGAACATTATTGAGAGTCCCAAATTTGCCGTACGTACCTGAATCAAAACCTCCTAGATACATCTGTACATTTCCATCATTTGTAGTTAAACCTCGGCCAAATATTGATAATGTTTCTGCGTGGCCACCAAATAAAGTTCCTGGAGTAGTGGTGCCTATCCCCACATTCCCCGCTGCTGTAATTCTCATTTGTTCAGTTAAGGCTGCGGCTCCACCAGAATTTTGAGTGTAGAAAAGCAAATCACCAGAATAATTCCCCGCTGTGGCAGAACTCTTTACTCCTTGAATGGCGGCAAAGTTGTATGGGGTGGTCGCATTGTTTGTTTGTCCACCGAACATCATCACTGGACCAACTCCCACTCCAGCCGTCGCAGATGATTCGAGTCTTAATTGTGGAGTATACCCAGTAGTAGCTGTAGGCACCGCACCATTTGCCCCGAGTATATGCAAAGTCCCGCTTGGGGTTGATGTGCCTATCCCAACACTACCAGCACTCGTGATTCTTAATCGTTCAGTGCTGATATTTGAAGCAGCAGTCATGAATGCGAGTTCGGCTACTCCTCCCCACGAACCAGACTGTGTATCAATCGCTGCGATGCCTGCACCAGAGTTTGGAGAAGCAGTAGAATTTGTATCTGTGTGGAAGACAATACCAGTCGCACCGTTCCTCACTCCAACTTGTGCGCGTACAGCCATGGTTGCCCATGAATTTAAATTGGCTGCATTAAATGCGACTGATGCAGTGGTCGTTGCGTTCACCTGAAGAACTCGAACTGCAGTTTGAGTATTTATTCCTACCAAACCATTTCCATCAATTCTCATCCTTTCAGATACATCGGCCCCTCCATCTGTTTTTGTTTGGAATAGTAACTGACCTCCGTTTGTACCCTGAACAACGCTTTGTATGTTACTTAATCTTTGGGTAAGTGCATTTGTATAAAAGTTTATAGATGGAGCAGAACTCCCCGCAATACCAAGAGTGTCCGAGTTGTTGTCAGCGATGAGAACTGCATTGGTTTGTGTACGAGCAGTAGCCGTGGCTCCCACATGGAGCTTGCTCACAGGTGCTGGTTGGCCCACACCCACGTTTCCACTAGAGATAACTGTTAATCCTTTGGCTGTATCAAATGTCGTTCCACCGACTGATGCGGATGGCCCAATAAATAACCCATTATCTACTTCTTGTTCAGCGATTTCATAATTATTTTTTGTTGGAGAAGCAGCCCCATCTATAAATAACAATCTTCTATATTGACCAGAGTCAGAAGTAATTCTAATACTTGATTCACTGGCTCCGGATGAAGACACTTCTAATTTGGATTGTGGACTCGTTGTACCTATACCCACTCTACCAGTAGGAGTTATCCTCATTCTTTCAGTTGTGCCGTTTGAACCGAAAATCAAAGTACTGGTCGCATAAAGTTCCAAACTATTTGCATCTGAAGAAATTCCCCCCGCAGTAGTACCCGCATATCTAAAGGTGAGCAAATCTCCCGTCCCACCGAATCTGTTGAACTCACCCGGAGCAGCATTGTTGGCTGACACTTCGAAGTGACCGTTCGAATTGTTATACCCCATGCCTCTTTGGGTATCACCGAATCCGCTTGATGGATTCACCACCGTGTTACCGAACCAAATATTTCCACTGTCTAATATAGTAAAGTTCGGAACGTCACTATTGTTTGTTGTTTGGAATGTCACTCCTGTCGTTGCTCCAACTCCAGCAACAGAAAGTCGTGCATATGGAGTAGTAGAAGCGATACCCACATTGCCTCCAGACAAAACCATTCTGATTGTTCCTGAATTTGGTTGTTGTTCAGAAATTCTCAAATCTGAATTTGTTGGAGTCGCAGTATTGGTAACATTATAGAAAATATAACCCGGCTGACCAGATGAACCACCTGAGAGTGAGCTGTTTGTAAGTTTGAATCCGTTTGCATTCGAAGCAGCGAGGACGTCCAACTTGGCAGCAGGACTGGTTGTGCCTACACCAACACTTCCATTTGTAAGGATGGTCACAACATCTGTGCCTGCGAAGTTTCCTCCATTGTTAAATACGAAGGCAGAGTTGCTTCCTCTTTGACCAAACGTCCATTCGTTTACTCCACCAATGTATGCAGAATATATAGCATTGTTACCAGTAGTATTTGATGATCTGATTTGACCGAAGACATCGAGTTTTGAAGAAGGAGAAGTCGTTCCCACACCTACATTGCCGTTGTTTCCTTGAACCAATAAAGCGCTTTTACCAATATTTGTGTTGGCATTAGATGAGTATTGTATATAAAGAGTACTCCCTACTCCTCCTGATGTGTAGTGATTTATTTCATTGTTGCTAGTAAGGTCTGTGTATTCAGCTGTTCCGTTGTGCCAGAACCTTGATGCTCCATTATAAACTTCAAGTTTCGCTGTTGGAGTGGTAGTGCCTATCCCAACATTTCCATTGCCATCTATAACCATTCTGGAAATATTGCCTGTACCAAAATCCATCGTTGTCGCTATATAAGGAGATTTGGCTGATCGATAATAATCAATATAACCAGATCTCTCCCCGAGTTCTGTACCAAAATTTATTGAAGATATAGCAGAACTACGAGAAAGTATGGAGATACTCGATGTCCCATTCGCTGCGCCATTGTTTGCAAACACTGCGACGGTCGATGAAGCGATGCCTCCGGGTGGTTCTGAATATGTACTCCCCACTACGGTTAGTTTGGCTGTAGGTAGAGTGCTGTTTATACCTACATTTCCTGTTGGAGAAAGGATGATGTGCCCAGTGCCTCCGGTGGTGGTGACGGTCAAATTCTGATCGTTGTGAGTAATAGTTGCTTTGTTACTTGCGAGCAATCCTGCACCAAACAAACTAAGGATTCCATTTATATTCGTCGCTCCGTTTACAGCCAAGGTAGCGTTCGGAGCATTTGTAGCTATGCCCAATCTGTTGTTCGTATCATCGAAGAAAAAATTCGCGTTGTCCTGAATAATCGCTCCGCCTGTCCCAACAAATGGAACTGAACCGAGGGTTAATCTGGTGATGGCGAAGTTGGTAGTAGTAGAATTTGTTCCCGTCGCGTTTGTAAATGCGAGCCATGGGAAGGTGTTGCTAATGGTAGTAGAGGTAGAAGTGAAATAATCCGCACGAACATCTTGATCGAATATTCCTCGACCAGCGACGCTTAGTGATGCATATGGTGAAGAGGTGCCGATGCCTACATTTCCTGTGGATGTGATTCTCATTCTTTCAGCCAATGATGAACCGTCTTGTGTCCCAAATCTTAAATATCCAGTACTTGCTGTATCTTGTCCTGCACCGATTTGAGTAAGAATTTTCTCAACTCCACTGCCGTCGTAAGCATGACTTTCCAAAGTATAAATTCCTCGACTGCTTGAGAAGTTTGTTGCTAATAAAGTTACATATTGAGGACTGGCAGTATTGTATTGAGAAATATTTCCTGTTAGACTCAAAAAACTTCCAACCGTATCTGTGCCTGGTGTAGTAGTGGCGATGCCAACCCTTCCATTACTATCAATCGTCATCCTCGCGACGTTGTTTGTAGCAAACTGAATCGGATACGCACCTTGTCTAGAAATAAGTGCGGCGCTAGGCAACGATCCTCCACCGGTTATCAATGAAGCTGCTCCAGATCCTTCAACTCCGAAATAAGCTTCGTTTGTAGTGTTGTTCGATGCGCGGTATCGAGTGATAGCATACGATGTGCCAACATCCAAGACATTTATTGTTGGTGATGCACCAGCCACATCAAGTTTTGTGGCGGGAGTGGTTGTCCCTATCCCAACATTTCCCCCGAAATACGAGATGCCAGAAGATACATATAACGATGAAGTTATCGGTCCTGCAGGTGCTGTACCTATGAGAACTCCGATTTTATTATTCGAACCGTTTGTAGGTAAAGCGAACAAGGCAGAATACTGATTCGTCACCGTCGCACTCGCACCCTTCGCACTCAGAGCATTCACTTTGATGCCGTACAAATTTGTAAGGGTGCCAGCGACGTTTGTTACAGCGAGGTCGATGATGTCGAGCCCTGCTGCAGAAACTGCTGTCCCACCAGATGGTGGGTTCACATAACTATTTACTGTATTAAATGCTGCCACTCCACCGTTGGCTGGATTGACTCTAAAGTTTGTTAGATCTATGCCTTGAGTAAACGCAGAATTATTTACACCAGCAGTATAAAGTGCATACGTCGCTGGTGCAGCACCTATACCTATCCTACCCGTTGAATCTACTTGAAGATTGTTGCTTACAGAGAAAAGTGATGCTGGAGCATTCGTACCTACTCCCACTCTTCCACCAGTCGCTGCGAGCATAGAATTTCCAGAGACATACAAAGTGGAAGATGTGGCATTAGTACCAGTAGCATTTACAAAAGTGAAATTTTGGAGAGTAGTAGAACCCAATGCTAAATAATTGGTCCCATAAATTGTTCCATCTACTTCAAGATCTCCAGCGATAAATCCTGAACGATAATAATTTGTTGACGCGATGTCTGATGGTGATGTTGAACCAACATGAAGAAGAGTCGATGGATTGGTTGTGCCGAGGCCGACGTTACCTGCTGCTTTTATGGTCACGTTTGGTATGCCCGAAGAAACATTTGGTTGAAGATAAAGGTCTCTCCATGCAGATGAATCCGAAGCAGCGATGATGCCGTAGTTGTTTGTAGTGTCATATCCAAAACTAATTCTTTGGGCACCGTCTGTACTGCCTGTCACACTAAATTGAGTGAGGTTGGCTCCTGAGATTCCCCCAGCAACAGCTCCTATCGCAACATCTTTCGCCACCTGAAGTTTAGATGCAGGACTTGTTGTCCCGATTCCAACATTTCCAGAAGTATCTGCGGTTAATACACTTGATGTTCCTCTAAGAAGTCTCCATCTACCTGAACCATCATTCCCCATTTCCCAAACTGTACCTCCATTCGTACTATTAAGAGTGATAGATGGAGCAGTACCCCCAAGACTCAAAACTTGAGAGAATCCATTCAAAGAAGCTGGTGTGGTAGTGCCAATACCAACATTGCCATTATTATCAATTCTCATTCTTTCTGTTATCGATCCGCCATTTGTGGTCACGGTTGAAAAGGCGATTGTTCCTGAATCATTTCCACTACTTCCTCTTTGGAATGAAATCCTTGATGAGGGAACTTGTTGAGTACCAAGTCCGTTGACCGCATCAATTCTAGAGAAAGCAAAATCTTGTGTACCTGTCTGACCAACCAACTCAACAGCAGTTGGGTCACCTACTGTTTGAGTTGAGACAGTTAATGCTCGTCCGGTCGTCCCTATATAATTCGGACTTGTTGTACCAACACCAACATTTCCATTACGATCAATTCCTAAACCAGTGACTGAAGCATTCGATGAATTTCTTGGTCTAAAAATAAATCCTTGTGAAGCGACTGTCCCATCAATAGCCAAATCTCCTCCCACCGAACCTCCCATAACATTGCTTAAACTAAAGGTAATCGCCCCAACACCTACAGTTGTTCTGTGCAAAGAAAGCAATGGGGTTGAACCGTTGCCATTAACGTCCAAAGGATAGGCAGGACTTGGAGTACCTATACCTAATCGTGCATTTGTGTTGTCCCAGAAAAACTTGTTGTTATTTTGAGCGAGGATTCCAGAGGTGCTGGCAAACACCACTGAACCCAAAGTGAATGTTGTTGAAAGCTTCCCAGAAATATATTGGTTCGTCGTCGTCGCATTTGTACCAGTGGCATTCGTATAAGCAAGATTGGTTATGTTGAAATTCGTACCAAAGAGATTGGTAGAGAAGAAGTTGGTGGTTGTAGCTGAAGTACCAGTCGCATTTGTAAATGCAAGCCATGGGAATGTGTTGCTGATAGTTGTTGATGTAGAAGTAAAGTAATCCGCTTGAACATCTTGATCGAATATTCCTCTACCGGCAACGCTGAGTGATGCATATGGTGAAGTGGTACCAATACCAACATTGCCTCCTACAATTCTCATTGCTTCTGCCACAGTGTCATTTGAACTGCCAGATACATTTGTATTAAATGCTAAATAGGTTTCAGTATTCACTGCTGGATTTGTATAACCAGAAAGAATACGTGCTGTTCTCCCTGCACTAACTCTAAAGCTAATTTCATTTATATCTGTATTGGAAACTCCATTCAAACGGATTTGTGAGCCACCTGATTTATAAATTTCCAATAATGTCGACGGGCTCGTTGTTCCGATTCCAACATTTCCACTTGCAGATAAAATGGTAAATTTTTCTGTGCCGTTTGGACGAATACCAAAATCTCCAGTGGCTCCATTTGTTACCAAACGATTATAATTTCCATTACCTTCAATTAAATCTATTCCTACAGAAGCTCCCGCATCATTTCTCTTAAATGTAGCGAGGGGGAATCCTGTCCCAGCCACAGACAACATAGTGCTTGGAGATGAGGTTCCGATTCCCACGTTCCCTCCATTTATTGGTTGAAGAGTAAGGTCGCCTGTATTCGCAGATAATTCCAAATCACCTCTTCTTCCTGTCGTAACAAAACCACTACCTATTAGGGTGATATCAGCTTTCGCCACTCCGGCTTGTTTGAAATTAAAGAATCCATACGAGCTTGCTGTTGGGAAATCTATAGCGATATCTTTCGCATCACCATAAACATGAAGTAACGATTGTGGAGTGGTTGTTCCAATGCCGACATTTCCATTGGTTCCAATGCGCATTCTCTCCGCCGTATTTGAACCATTGTAATTCCAAAACTGTATTGCTCGTGCCGTACCATTACCACCAGCAGTCAAAACTAAATCACCCGCATAACCAGCGAACAATTGAGTAGAACCTGCTTGGTTAGCTCCTGAGGTGGTGAACGCTGCAGAATAATGATCAATCCCCCCGTAGTTTCCATTTGTACCTGATTGTCCGATTAAAAGTTCTGTATAAGCACCGGTGTTTGAAGTGGCATTATAAAGATTAATGGCCGTGTTTCCATTTTGGTCCTTTCTTAGATTAAGAATGTCGTCTGGGACCGCAGTGCCTATACCCAATCTATTGTTCCCATTGTCCCAGAAGAATTGAGAATTATTTTGAGCAAGTATTCCAGAACTTGTGGCAAACACGACTGAGCCCGCAGTGAACGATGTCGAAAGTTTACCCGAAACATATGTATTCGTAGTTGTAGAATTTGTACCCGTCGCATTTACAAAAGTGAAATTCTGCAGAGTAGTAGAGCCAGAACCGAGAAGATTCGCAATAGTAGTTAGCCCAGAAGCATCAACCTTTAACAAACTTGAAACTATGTTTGTGGAAGTGGTAGTAGAAACATTAAATATATCTATCTGAGAACCGAGTGCCCCAGCAACATCTAATAATGCAAGAGGTGTAGTGGTCCCTATCCCCACAACTCCATTGTCTATGATTGTTCTAGTATACAGACCTGTCCATCTCCTCCCAGTAACACCTAGACTACGAGCCAGATCTGAATCTGGATAAAAATTACTTTGAGATTGAACACTCGCACCATTCAAGAACAAAGCGGTTGATCCACCGCTTATCACCGGATAGCCTGTACCCGCACCGGTGTTCGAAGTATCACCAAGTGTTAAATGATAATTGCTCACTGGATTCACTAATATATCTATCCTATTAGTAGGAGTGATGGTGCCTCCTATACCTATAAAGCCAGAATTGTTTATTAAAAAGTTAGTAGCAGTTGAAGAACCAATCACAAACTGATTCGAAGCATTTCCCGCTGTTGGATTCACTGCGAAGGTGGCAAATGGTGTAGTAGAAGCGATGCCCACATTCCCTGTCCCGAGAAAAGAAGCTACGGGCGTTCCAGAATATTGAATATCAAATCGTCTTGAGGCCACTCCACCAGTAGTAAAGTTTATAAGCGCTTGAGAAGTGACTGGGTCATAGTTAAGATCTACAAATCTTGAATTATCTCCAGAATGAGCGACTCGCACCCCACCAATTGTCGCTGTATCTGCGGTCACAATAGACAATCTGTTTGCTGGGGTCGAAGTAGCTATTCCTACATTGCCATTCATATTCACATTAAAGAGAGGTATATTCGAGGTGTTTGTCACTCTAAAGACATCTGCAAGTTGTCCAGATTGTGCTCGAACATCGAGAGTCGGGACTGTGGTGGTTGAAGATTGATTTTGGATTAAGGTTGGTTGATTAAAATTAAATTTATCAAGGAGAGAGTCCCAAGCAATAACTGCGTTCGGAGTGACTAACCCACGGAAGAAAATAAGATTCATATTTTCTGTGTCCGAGGTAGCGTTATCTGTATTTATGGTCCAATCATTATTTGTGGTGCCACTAATGGCAACTGCAGAACCACTTATGGTGTTCACATTTAAAGTATCGATGTACGCTGTTTTCCAATAAAGAGAAGCCGAGCCGATGTCTCTGGTAATGTTGGCATCAGGAACAAGATTAGAGTTGATTCGAGCCGTGACTGTGAGAGTATCATTTATACCCGTACCCACACTCAAACTTTTGGCCACGGTGACAGCACCAGCGAAGCTTGAGGTATTGTTGTTTGTAACAGTGAGATTTGAAAGAGAGGTTGTGCCGAGGTTTGAGTTATTGGAGAAAAGATTAGTACTAAATACATTAGAAGATGTGGCTTGAGTAATATTGGCCAATGAGCCAAAGATGTTTGCACTGAATAGATTGGTGGTGGTAGCAGACGTGCCAGTGGCTTTATTGAAGATTAAATTTGTAAAGTTAAAGTTTCCACCAAAAAGGTTTGTGGCATAAAAATTCGTGGTCGTAGCTGAAGTGCCTGTTGCATTTACATATACGAGGCTCTGTATGTTCCCAATGGTACTAAATGAATTTGTTGAAAATAGATTAGTAGTTGTAGCACTAGTACCAGTTGCGTTTATGTATGTCAGGTTTTGTGTATTAGAGATTGTGCTAAATAAATTAGGAGAGTAGAAATTGTTAGTTGAAGTAGCATTAGTACTGGTGCCGTTACTGAATTGAAGAGTGGTGAAGTTTCCATTAGCTCCGAAGACATTCACACCATAGAGAGAAGTGGAGGTACCGTTAGTGAAGTTGGTGGTACCGAGGTTTGAGTTAGTGGAGAAGAGATTAGTGCTAAAGAAATTAGTTGAGGTTCCGTTAGTGGTTGTAGAGAAGTTAACAAATAGTTTTCCAATGGTAGAACTACCTATGACTTCGGTGTTAGCAAACAGGTTGGTGGTAGAAGCATTGTGTGAAGCGTAGAAATCGGTGGTGGTGGCTGCAACTGCGGTGAGGTTAGTGGTGTTTGAAATTGTGCTGAAGAGGTTGGTAGCAAACAAACTATTAGTTGAAGTGGCATTGGTAGAGGTGCCGTTGGTGTAGATTAGTGGACCGAAGTTTCCATTAGCTCCGAAAACATTAACTCCGTAAATAGAAGTGGTGGTAGCAGCTCCGAGGTTAGAAACATTGGCAAAGAGATTTTGGGTGTAGAAGGAGTTGGTTGAAGTAGCATTAGTACTGGTGCCGTTACCGAATTGAAGAGTGGTGAAGTTTCCATTAGCTCCGAAGACATTCACACCATAGAGAGAAGTGGAGGTACCGTTAGTGAAGTTGGTGGTACCGAGGTTTGAGTTAGTGGAGAAGAGATTTTGAGTGAAGAAACTGTTTGTAGAGGTGGCGTTGGTCGAAGTAGAGTTCCCATTTATATTTAATCCTCCATTGACTGTTAACTGTTGTCCGACTAGAGAACCAGCCACACCAGCGAAATTTCCATAAAGAAGTGAATATGCTTTATCATTTGCTGTAGAAGTTTGATCAATGTTATTAACATAAAAAGAGTTCGAACCTGTTTCGTACATTCCAGAAGTGAATCCCAAACCAACGTTAGAACTACCATGTACGTTGTTGTACAAACTATAATTTCCTACTCCGACGTTGTAGCTCGGGTTTGGAGAAAAACCAAGCGAACCCAAAGCATTGAGACCCAAGGCAACGTTATGATCTCCTCTGTTGTTCTGCATGGTCGAGTATCCAAGAGCAACGTTGTAATTCCCAGAATTACTGGACAATGCGCTGTTACCAATAGCTGTGTTATAGAGGCCACCATATAAAAGGGTGTAATATCCAATACCCACGTTTCCATAATTATCCCCATTTCCAATGTTCCCCATTGAATTTGTACCAATAGCAATGTTATTCCCTCTATTGCCTGAAGTAACCGCAGTCCCCAACGCATTATTACCAATAGCGATACTTGGCGCACCACTACCAGAATCATTAATCAAAGCATGATAACCAATAGCAGTATTCCATGTATTATTTGTACCTCCTCCCAATCCAACAGTAACTGTGTGAATTAATGCATCTCCATTCACATCCAATTTTGCCCCAGGAGTTGTAGTCCCTATACCCACTGCTCCCATAAAGGTTGAGGTGGCGGTTGTTGAGGTCGCCGTGAAGTATGAAGAGAGGACGCTGTCTTCTATAATCGCTTTTCCTGTAACCGAGAGTGGTCTGTATGGAGAAGTGGTGCCTATACCGAAATTTCCGTTATAATCCAATGTGGCCATGTTGAATCCAGATGCCCCTCTAGAGAAAATCTGAAAGGCACTTTTGAAAGTTGAAGCATCGTGTTCTATTGTTTTGCCTACAAATCCAGCATATTCAAAAAAGTTACTGGCTCCTACTCCAGTAGTATTTGTTCTAAACGAAACTACACTCCCGTTGTTGTTCGTTGTATCCGGATTTTCAAAAGCGATGTTGGTGAAAGTGCCTGTGCTACTTGCAAAGATATGCAATTTTCTTTGGGGATTATTCGTGCCTATGCCTAAATTATTCGTAGAACTATTCCAAAAAAGTTCTGAATTATTTTGAGAAAGTAGCCCATTCGCACCGATAAAAGGAACTGAACCTTGGGTAAGAGAAGTGTATAAATTACCGAGTATTGCGAGGTTTGTTGTGGTGGCATTCGTGGTGGTTGAATTAGTCAAAGCCAAAGAACCGTTACTGAGGGTCAAATTATCAAAATTGGCTGTATGAGCATAAAAATTTGTCGTGGTAGCAGCAGAGCCCGTGGCGTATCTAAAGGTAAAATCTTGAAGAGTAGTTGAGCTGTTCACCAACAAATTTTGTAAATTAGCATTATTCCCAAAAATATTTGTTGAGAAGAAGTTGGTCGAAGTAGCGTTTGTGGTAGTCGAATCTCCTACTACGGATCCACTGAAAGTGATGTTACCGAAGGTGGCGTTGTTAGCAAAGAAGTTTGTAGTAGTAGCATTGGTAGAAGTTGAATTTGTAGAAACTAAGTTCGTTGAATTTAAATTTGTTGTGGTGGCATCCGTGGCTGTCAATGCTCCAACAGAAATATCGTTTGAAATAATCGAATTTATAACAGACAAAGTCGCATTAAAATTTTCAGCAAAGAAATTTGTAGTGGTAGCATTTTTGACTAAAATATCCGTCCCATAAATATTTTTCCCCGAAAGGTCTCCGCTCGCACTAAGATCGGTGAATGAACCGCCCTTGGCTATGATGCCACTGCCCACTTCGAGTCCCCCACGAACGTTTATATTTTTTCGCACAGTAAGGTTACCCTGGGTGAGCAAATCACTTTTCATATTTACAATACTTTCAAAATATGCCGGACCAAGAACCCTTAGAGTTTGATTAAATTCAGCTTCACCAAAAACAGAGAGGTCTCCTCCAACATTTAAAGATGCGAGGAGTTTAGTCGCCCCCTTAACCAAAAGAGTTTTACCTACTTCAACATTTCCTTGAAGCTGTACATCTTCTGTAGTGACACTTCCATTTTTTGTCACAAACGCAAGAGTAAAATCAGTTGATGACGCTCCGCCAAAATATTCTGCGTTCAAATTTTTCACCAAAGTTTTCGAATCTACTACTATCGGTGCGGTTCCATCTTGGATATAAGAACGTAGTTGGCCTTCTGTTTCTATGTGACCCAAGATAGAAATATTACCTTCTTTGTTTAGAAGTAGAATTTCGTTCGCATGGGTACCTGGTCTAAAACCCAATACAGTATTCGCATCTTTTAGACCACTCTTTACATAATCAAACGATTTTTCAAACAAACCGAAGACAACTGGTACAGGGAAAAGAGTAAAAGCGAGTATCCCTAATACTGCGATTCCGCCGAGGAATCTGCTCGAAAAAACCGTTCTAAAGGATTTAAAATAATTTCGTTCGGAACGAAAATTGGTCCCTCCACTTAGTTTTTTATCCAAAACCTTTTCAAGAGCTTTTTCTATAACTGTTGTATCTACAGCGGAGTTTGTACTAGAAATCGTTGATGCCGTAGTGAGAGTTTCAGGAATAGATTCAGTCTGTCCTGGTTTCTCTTTCTTGATTGAAAAAATATTTTTTATAAAACCCACAAAAGCCAGCATCTGCGTTTTTATGCCTTCAGACAAAGAATCCAAAATTGATGGACGAATAATTTTTGTTTGATCTGATGATTTTCTTTGTTCAAATACCGTGGGCTGATAAACAGATTCTTCTTTCTCTGATGCTGGAAACATTTCTTTCCATCGTCTTTTTAATCTTCCAAAAAAAGTATCAAGAGCGGTTTGTCTGATAATTTCCGGTTCAACAGTTACTTTTTTCGCTTCTTTTTCTGCTTGTAACTTTTCAAATTCATTCAGATATTCTTTGATATCTTCGTGATACGAACGAATAGAATTAACTGGTAGAACAACACTTTGAGTAACACCAACTTTTTCTGAGACTTCTGGTGCCACCGCATTTTGCGGGGTCCCGCCAGAGGCGGTGATTTGTGGTTCGATCTGTGAAGCCACAGCATTAAAGTTTCCACTTTGAATTTGAGCACGCATCATCTGCCTCTTCATATAATCATCGAGGACGGCGAGTGTGGTGTACCAAGTGTTATCAATTTTTTTAGCCGAGAGTTTGCCCTTTCGAGCGAGGAGACTTAAATATTCAGAACTATACGGAGTGTGCACGGAAGCCTCAGACATCGAAAGCCACTTCTCGTCATTCGGCCTGTTGTTGTCAAGGTTTGGATTCAATGTGTTTTTGTTATGCCGATACGGTATATCGGATACGAAATAGTGTTGCTATTATTATATATTTCAGAAACCTATTCTCCTAATGTTTTTTGATTATTTCTGTGGATAAATCAATTTATTTTTAGAAAATTTTTTATTTTTTATAATTTTAAATCAAATGAAATAATACGTGAATTTATATAAACATTTTTAAAATTTTAATTTTTAATGAAAATTTGTTGATTTTTTGGAAAATTTTTCTTTTATAAACTATCTGCTACTTTAATAAACCTTGATAGTTTTATCTATCAACGTTGGCTAGAAACCTACGTATTTTAATGATATCAAATTTAGTGCTCCAATTACCTTTCCTTTGATACTCCATTTATCTATTGGTCCTAATTCTCTTGAATCTATACTGACATTTCTATTGTCTCCCATCACATAATACTCTTTGGGATCCAATACTATAGCTGAAGTAGTCGTACCATTTAACCTTTCTCCAGGTAAACCAATTACTCGCTTTAGAATTTTGTTTGGATATATGCGAGGTATGACTACTACTATGTCTCCATGGGCAGGTTCAGTCCACCAATAAGCTACTTTGTTTATAAAAACAAACTCTCCCGAATGAATGGTTGGTTCCATAGAATCTCCACTTACTACGAAGCCTTCTATTACAAAAATACGAAGAAAGAGCGCGCAAATAAAGACTACAATAACTATTGATAGAATTTTTTGTTTGGTGGTTGCTTGCATAAAGGTTTATTACTATAATTATACTACTTGATATATACTTATCAATGTTTAACAAACTTTCATGAAAGAAATTTATTTCTCTATAAAAGAAGCCTCCGAGGTTTTAGGGGTCTCTCCTCTCACCCTTCGAAATTGGGACAAGTCTGGTAAATTTAAAGCCCAGAGACATCCGATGAACAATTATCGAGTTTACAAACTTTCGGCTCTAGAAGATATCATTAGAGACATCGAGGGAGGAACTCAAAAAAGTAACGCGGGGAAAGCAGAAAAGATTATTAAGAAACTTATGATAAAGCACTTAGAAGACTAGTTTTCAGCATCTCAGGATTAGCACTCCCCTTCGACGCTTTCATACCTTGTCCAACTAAAAACTGCAACGACGCTTGTTTACCTTTTTTGAATTCTTCTACTGCTGTTGGATTTTCAGCAATGATTTTTTTAGCCAATTCATCTAAAGTCCCTGTGTCACTCGATTGAATTAAGTTATTTTCTTCGGCAATAACTTTCGGATCACCGTCTTTCTCCATCATGATCTTTAGAGTATCCTTTGCACCACGGCTCGAGAGCTCACCTCCATCAATCATTTTTATCAATTTGGCAAAATTTTCTGGTTTGGCTACAAGGTTTGATAAATCAGTAATGATGTAGTTGGAAGCCAGATTGGCTAATTTATTATCCCCCAGTAGAGCAATGACTGCTTCAAAAAATGCTCCCTTATTTAAATCTTGGATATAAATTTCTATATCACTATCTTTGATTTCAAATTCTTTTTTGTACCTTAAACGTTTGTTGTTTGGAAGTTCGGGCAGAGAAACTTTCAGTGTTTCAATATTAAATTCGGGTATCTCACTTATAAAGAGTTTAGGCAAATCTGGTTCTGGGAAATACCTATAATCGTGCGAATCTTCCTTGACTCTTTGGGAGAAAGTTTCTTCTTTGTTTTCATCCCAACCACGAGTCTCTTGAATTATCTTTTCGCCCCTTTCTAATAATCCTTTATGCCTCTCCACTTCATATTTAATCGCCTTTTCCATAGCTCTAAACGAGTTGAGGTTCTTTACTTCTACTTTTGTTCCCATCTTGCCATCTAAACCTACAGAAATATTCGCTTCTACACGCATCTCTCCTTTCTCCATGTTGGCTTCGCTTGCGCCTAGATATTGGAGGATAAGTTTAAATTCCCTAGCAAATTTACCTGCTGTCTCTGCATCGTGAATAACCGGTTCAGTCACTAATTCCATGAGAGGAACCCCCGCACGATTAAAATCTACCAAACTGTCTTCGTTTCCTTCGTGAGACGATTTGGCTGTATCTTCTTCGAGATGAACTCGAGTGAGTTCTACTCCGGCCAGACTTCCTCCAGAAACTAGAGGAAATTTATATTGACTAATCTGATAACCCTTGGGGATATCTGGATAAAAATAATTTTTTCTATCAAACTCAGAATAATCTGCAATCTTACCTCCGACAGCTACTCCGAGACGTAAAACATGTCGAACGGCTTCTTTGTTTATTGTTGGGAGGGTGCCAGGATAACCCATGCAAATTGGACAGATGTTTGTGTTGGGTTTGGTCTCATTGGTATCATTTTTAGAATTACAAAACATTTTCGTTTTTGTTCGAAGTTCAGCATGTATTTCTAATCCTATAGTTGGTGTGTATTCGCTCATTTGGCTGTTTGAGTTAAATAATCTTTGAACTGTTTAACTAAAATATCATCAATGATTGATATGGGAAACACCGGTTTACCTAGAGATTTTAAAGTTTTAATTTTCTCTTCTGTTTGCTCTGGGCTGATTAAATCAACTTTAGTCAAAAGGATAATCTCTGCTTTGGATGTTATCTCTTTATTATAAAGTTCTAACTCTTTTTGAACAATCTCATAAGTGGCAATTGGATCTGTCTCTTCTGAGCTAATACAATGAATAATCCCTTTGGTTCTCTTCACATGCCGGAGAAACTTGTGACCCAACCCCTTGCCTGTTGATGCTCCTTCTATTAATCCGGGTATATCTCCAAGTATAACTCCATATAAATCACCGAGATTTGGTTCGAGGGTGGTGAATTGATACGCTCCAACTTTCGCCTTTGCTCTAGTCAATGTATTTAATAGGCTCGATTTACCCGCATTAGGTAATCCGACTAATCCAAAATCAACCACGAGTTCTAATTCAATTTGAAAATCAGATTCTTCTCCTTCTACTCCTAGAGTAAATTCTCGTGGACTAATATTGGTTGAAGATTTAAAATGCTCATTACCTAAACCGCCTTTCCCACCAGTGAGCAACTTTATCCTCTGGCCATCTTCCACCAATTCGAAAACGTGTCCAGTGGTTAGGTTTGTGATTCTTGAACCAACTGGAAATTTTATTTCCTTGTCTTCTCCATCAGCTCCGTGCCAGACATTTTTCGCTCCATCTCCACCTGGACCAGCTTCAAAAAGCTTTACATCTCTGTACGCCGAAAGGATTCCTAAATCTCTGATAGCTACAGCAAAGACATCCCCACCTTTGCCCCCATTGCCTCCAGACGGTCCTCCGCGGTCTTTCATCTTCTCTTGGAGCCAGCGCTCTACCCCATCTCCCCCTTTGCCAGCTTTTAAATGTAGTTTGATTTCGTCTACGAACATGTGCTTACCTTACGCATTAAGAGACTTGTTAGCAAGTTCAATCGCTGCTTCTTTGGTCACAGCCACTACCAAATATCCAGATTTATGAGCGAAGAATGACCCTTTCACTCCGCTCGCTTCCTCAAATTCTGTTCCTGTTTTTCCTCTCCAGCTTTCTGGAAAAGGTTTTTTGTTTTCAAAAGTATTCATATCCAAAGGAAGCGCTCGAACAGCAAACCGTACATCGTGTGGGTGAATGACATAAATCGGTTCATTATGTTTAACCAGAACTTTGCCATAAGAACTAAATCCTATGTTGAAAGACGTTAGATCAATGATTCTTTTATCTTGTGTTTCAGAATAAACTTTTTCTACTATTTTCCTTTCTTCTGCATGAACCTTGGATTTGTTTATTTCTCGAGTTAACACACCTTGAGCCAAGGCAACCATATTCATAAAAGTTGTTTGGAGTTCTGGTTCAGTATCTTTAATGGTTTTAAAAGAAGAGAAAAAGTCTCCGATAGTATATTCGTTTATATTATCGAAAACAGGAACGGAAACAGAAACGGCGTTGTCGGTCGCATCAATGGGTAAAATCAATTTTTGTTCTATTTCATCCGCCACTTCTTTTGAACCGGCTAATTTTTCTCCGTATTCTTTCCAAACTAAACCAAACGAGGCATAAGGAATAGTATTTTCTCTGGTCAATGCTCCGCCAATCTGATGGTGATCAAAACGCATTTTGGTCGGGTCATAGATACTTCCAACATCTACTACTATATCTGCACTAGAAATAATTTGTTCATCCCTGCTTCGTATCACCTCTGAATTAGGATAAACAAAAAGAAGTACCGCCACGGCAAAGATATCGTCCGCGTGATAATTTCCACTATGAGTTACTATCTTCATACTTTTTGGCAATCAAATTTATAAAGAGCAAATAAACAGCGAGGGTTAAACTCATGAGTGGGATAGTGATGTATCCAAATTCGAGGACATAAATCTTGGAACAAGCTCCTCCTACAGCTGTACAAGGCAAAATAGATGTGCCTCCAAGATTTGTATAAGTTTGGTATAGAGAAACGAGAAAAACTCCTAGAGTTAAAGGCAGAGAATAATTCCAAACTCCTCGATCTCTCCTTATAATCGCCACCAAAAAAAGTACTGCTTGAGGATAAATAAAAATCCTCTGCCACCAACAAAGCGTGCATGGTTCAAATCCGATGACATTCGAATAAATCAAGCTGGCAATGATGGCTACAAGAGAAGCCCCGAACCCTAGCCACAGAGAATATTGATGAACAAATTTTATAATCTCCTTGCCCCAAGATTTTCTATAGACAAAAGCGATGATGCAAAAAACCAGAAGAAAATGGGATAGCAAAGTGGCTACAGAAAAAAAGGAATTAATGAATGAAGTCATATGGATTATTGAGGAAGCACACAGGATGTTTGTTTAGCCAAGTCAACGAGAGAAATCTCACCATTTAGAGTAGTACCGTCCTTGAATATCCAAGTTGGGTAACCAGTAATTTTCTTATCTTTGCAAACTTGGAGTTGACCACTTCCGTCTGGAGTTGAACATTCTACATAAGGCAGAAATCGTTCAGATGTCCCAAACATCTTTTTTTGAGCCTGACAATGCGGGCACCAAAACGCTCCATAGAAAGTTGCCCCGCTATCTTTAATACAAGTGGCGAATCCATCGAGTTTTGAGGCAACTACCCTTTTGGGAGTCATAATAAGCCACACCACAAACGCCATGAATAAAATAATGACAACAATCCAAATGTTCTTTTTCATAACCTTATTATAGATTAATCACTGATTATTTCCCAGCTGAAAGTTTTTGATGCTCCTCGGTATTCAGCATCCCACATTTTTTGTACTTCTTACCTGAACCACATGGGCACAAATCGTTTCGACCGATTTCTGAACTAGACGAAACAACAGAGCGCGTAGTGTCTGCAACTGATTCGGCTTCTTTTTGGATTGAAGATTCTCTAATTTGAGAGATGGTTTCTGGCTGAAGAGTGATAAGAAATTCTGCCACTTGTCGAGCAATAGAGTTTTCCATATCCTTGAATAAACGCAAACCTTCTCGTTTATATTCTACAAGTGGATCTCTTTGGCCATACGCTCGAAGATTTACTGAACCACGTAGATACTCCATCGTCTCAAGGTGCCCGACCCAGAACGTATCTATAGTCTGGAGAATCAAACCACGAAGAGGATCTATCACTTCTGAATGTTCAAGGGCGGGCTTCTTCTCGAGCAAAGCTTGGGCCTTTTCTGGTTCTATCATCGTAGCCACCTCACTTATATATTCATCTATCTTTTCCTTGCCTCCAATTAAGATGTTTCTTCGACGAGTATAAATAATTCCTCTTTGATAATTTAAAACATCATCAAATTCCAAAACATGTTTACGAGCATCAAAATTGAATCCTTCTATTTTCTCTTGGGCTTTCTCCAGAGAACTGGTGATAAGTTTATTCTGAATAGCTTCATCTTCGGGTATATTAAATCTTCCCATCATCGATTTGATTGTATCCGTCGCGAAGATTCTCATTAGACTATCTTCAAGGGAAACAAAGAATTGGGTCTCCCCCGGATCACCCTGCCTCCCCGAACGGCCACGAAGCTGGTTGTCGATTCTACGAGCATCGTGCCTTTCTGTACCCAGAACAAATAATCCTCCCAGAGATTTTATTTCTTCCAAACTTTCTGGTGTCCCTGGATTCCCTCCAAGTTTTATGTCCACCCCACGACCAGCCATGTTCGTGGCAATAGTTACTGCTCCTCGTTTGCCTGCTTGAGCGATGATTTCTCCTTCTCGTTCATGAACAGATGTGTTCTTGGCATTCAAAATTTCGTGTGAAATACCCTCTCCTCTCAAATATTCAGAAAGCATTTCGTTGTGTTCTATGGACACTGTACCAATCAAAACTGGCTGACCCTTGGCATTTAACTCTTTTACCTTTGTGGCCACAGCTTTCATCTTTCCTTTTTGATTTTGAAAGATTAAATCATTATGATCGGCTCGCATCGCTGGTTTGTTTGTGGGGATGACAAATGTCTCAAGGCCATAAACCTTATAAAACTCTTCCTTAGAGGTAAGAGCTGTTCCTGTCATACCAGAAAGCTTTTTATACATCCTAAAATAATTCTGAAAGGTGATAGAAGCGAAGGTCCTCGACTCTTCTTTAATCTTTACTCCTTCCTTAGCTTCTATAGCCTGATGCAAACCTTCCGACCATCGACGTCCAGGCTGGAGTCGTCCTGTAAATGTATCCACGATCATCACTTCTCCTTCTTTGATGACATAGTCAACGTCTTTTAGATATAGAGCTTTGGCTCTCACCGCAGTTTCTAAGTGATGCACATATTTCACTCCTCCATCAGTATAAATATTTTCTATACCTAAAAGCTTTTCAGCTTTCGAGATACCATGATCGGTTAGACTAATGGCCTTCAGTTTTTCGTCCACTTTAAAATCTTCTTCCACATCAAGTTGCCTAGCAATCTTGGCAAACTTTTCGTACAAATCCCCTGCTGCTCCAGTGTTCGCAGATATAATGAGAGGAGTACGAGCTTCATCTATAAGAATAGAATCTATTTCATCTACTACTGCATAGTTGAAAGGACGTTGTGAAAGGTCTTCTTTTTTGTATAAAAGATTGTCTCGGAGGTAGTCAAAGCCGAATTCATTGTTCGTCCCGTATGTGATGTCTGCAAGGTATGCTTCTTGTTTTGAAACGGGACGAAGAAATTCATGAACTACATGAAATGAACCGAGTGTATCGCGCTCTTTATCGAGGTCTGCTCGCCCCGCCTCGGCGTGGGTATGAGCTGGATCATAAATAAAAGATTCTTGGTGATTCAAAATACCAACAGACAAACCAAGAGTAGAATAAATTTGTCCCATCCACACCGCATCTCTTCGAGAAAGGTAATCGTTCACCGTGACCACATGCACTCCGAGCCCAGTAAGAGCATTCAAATAAACAGGGAGAGTAGCAACCAAAGTTTTCCCTTCTCCAGTTCTCATCTCAGCAATACCTCCTTGGTGTAAAGCGATTCCACCGAGAAGCTGAACATCAAAGTGTCTTTGACCAAGTGTCCTCTTTGATGCTTCTCTCACTAAAGCAAAGGCTTCTGGCAAAATAATATCTAAGGTTTCTCCATTCTTTAATCTTTCTTTTAATTCATCTGTTTTGTTTTTTAATTCATCGGATGAAAATGATTCAAATTTTGATTCTAAATTATTTATTTGTGCGACAACAGGCGCCCAAGAACGGACGGCTTTCTCTTCTACACCCTTAAATAAACCGCTTAAAAATGCCATAAGACTCATATTTTACCACATTTTATGCTTTTGTCATAAGAAAAAGAAAAAACGCACCTTACGATGCGTTTTTTCCGAGGAATCGAGACTATGCTCGTTTCTTCTTCGTAGCCTTTCGCTTCTTAGCTGGCTTTCGCTTTGCTGCTTTTCGCTTTTTTGCTGCCATTTTATTTTGTGCGCCTTGATCTGAGACGCAAATTATTGTTAACGTCCATCGCAGAAAAGATTTCTCTGCTAATGACTTGCATATATTATCTAATGCTGTTCATCTGCACACAAGCATTTTTAAAATAAATATGTGGATAACTTTTAAAAAAATTTAGAAATTATTTTAGAAATTATTTATGATAATCTCGTTGAATTATTTTAGCGTGCCATCTTCAATTCCTTTTATGTATTGTTCGGCTTGATCAGTGCTCGATGGAATTGTTGCTTCGAGATTTCTCAACACACCTATAGCTGAATTTTTATCACCCATTTTAATATAAGTAGCAGAGAGTCCGATATAACCTTGAGGATCTGTGGGTTTCAAATCTATTCTTCGACGAAGAAGTTGGACCAGAGCATTATAATTTTTAGTATTCATGAGAGCACTAGTTATTCGATCATCAGTCACAAGGGTTGATTCAGGAATTATCGAAGACATCTGATTTACTACTCCGCTGTCTCCTGCATAAATAGCGCCGATGAGATAAACAATTTGTCCGGTGGTATATCCGGGTGCCAGTTCGTATGCTTGTTTAAAACTTTGCAAAGCACTCGTAGCATCTCCTTTGTTCAAATAGGCGCTTCCGAGTTCAATATAAACAGCTTGTTTACCTGGTATAAGAGTTTTCGCAATGTTTAGATGCTTGAGAGCTTCATCGGGGAATCCTGTTTTACTAAAGAATGTTCCAGCAAAAATTTGATACCTAGCATCAGTTGGGAGTTCTTCTAATTGTTTATTAATGGCTTCTTTAGAAAAAGTAAAATAATCATTTTTATCGCTAGTAGAGATATTACTGCTCAAAATTGGTTGAGCATTTGTCACAAGCCACTCAACCACTTCTGGTCTGCCAAGTCGAGAGTTGTTATAGGCTGTTTTGAAAAAACCTAAAGTTTTCTGTTGCGACTCAGTATTACCCTGAACCGCTTGCAAAGCTTTAATCAAACTTTGATTCCCTATATAAGGTTTGAGATTAACGGTATACAAAACAAAGATTAGACCGATAACCGCCACCGGAGAAACAAAAGCGATTATTTTTTTATTATCAATAACTTTTATCACTTCGTTTTGAGTCCCTGTTCGACTATGAACATATGCCAGAATCGATATGAACAAAATATAACTAATCAGATGATCGAAAACGAAAAGATTATGAAAGAAATAAGCAGAAATAAGACCAGTGATGATAGACCGATCAAGATAGGAGAAATCTTTGTCGTGTTTCCAGATAGAAACAAGCAGTGCTACATAAAGAAAAAGATAGGCCAAGAGTCCAAGAATTCCTCCGGCGATGGCCCAGTCTAGGAAAATATTGTGAGCCCTATCAAACCACGGCTCGAGTCTATACATCGCAGGATCATAGTGTTCATTAAATACATAGTTAAAATTGTCCTGACCCCAACCCAGAATCGGCTTCTCCATCACTCCTTTAACAGCCATCGGCCAGATAAATGAACGTCCTTCTGTTTTTATTTGGGAAGTACTGATTTCAGAAAATCTAGAAAGGACTGCGCTGTTCTTTACAAAATCTGTGTTCCTGGCAAGCAGAAATACAACAGTAAGAACAACAAACAGAGTTATCCCTATCCTAGATATTTTCTGCACACCTTTTTGTTCTGCATTACGAAAGTTGAGTATTCCTACAATAAGCAAACCGCCCAAGAGACCGAGAATGGCACCACGAGTCGCAGTGTAATAAAGGATAACGGCTTGAAGAAAAACCAAAATCCCATAAATCCACTTCATAAATGAACCCCTGTTCTCTCTCATATATAGTATGAGAGCAAAGAAGATATGGAAAAGAAGATAAACCGCAAGGTAAGCCGCATTCCCCAATGCTCCATCCACTCGAACTCCTCCTTGATGAATTTCAAACACTCCAGCAAGTTGCATGAAGCAATACAGAACCATGAGAAATGATGCAGCCAAGGAAGTATTCCACCAAGCCTTCCACTCTTTATCTTTAAAAACCGAAGAAATCACAATAAAGAAGGCGCCGAGGTGAAGAATAGTAATATAACCCTCCATCCTTTCATAATTTGACCAAAAACTTTTTAGCGGTGCTACCCCAAAAATATCTGCAACTCCAATAATCAACATGAACGAGAGCAAACTGTATAAAATAATAGATTTCTTCGGTCTGTATTCTGGCTCAAACAAAGCCAGGATAACCCAAGCTCCGAAAATTATTTCAACGATTGTTCTCCAAGCAAAAGCTTTTGTTGTGATAAATGGAAAGAAAAGCGAACTATCTACGAGGAACGGCACAAATGGTATTAAAAAAAGGCCACCGAAGACCACCCACTTGAGATATTTTTTAATCATAGGCATTATAGTAGCACACTCAATATATGAAGAAAGCTTTAATCACGGGTATCACCGGTCAGGACGGTTCATACCTCGCCGAACTATTATTAGACAAGGGTTATGAGGTTCATGGCCTGATTCGTCGTTCAAGTTCTTTTAATACTGGTCGCTTGAACCATATCTACAAAGATCCTCACGAGAAAAGCAGACGTTTGATTCTGCACTACGGAGATCTTTCTGATTCTTCAAACCTAAATAGAATTTTGGAAAAAGTTAAACCCCATGAAATCTATCACCTCGGGGCCCAAAGCCATGTTCGAGTCAGTTTTGATTTGCCAGAATATACTGGAGATGTCACGGGGCTTGGTACTCTTCGTCTTTTGGATGCTATTCGCGAAACGGGAATAAAAACTAAATTTTATCAAGCATCTTCGAGTGAAATGTTCGGCAAGGCGGTTGAACTTCCTTTGAGGGAAACCACACCGTTCTATCCCCGTTCTCCATACGGAGTGGCCAAGGTTTATGCTTATTGGATTACTAAAAATTATAGAGAAAGCTACGGCATGTTCGCTGTGAACGGTATCCTCTTCAATCATGAGTCTCCTCGTAGAGGAGAAACGTTTGTGACAAAAAAAATTACTCGTGCGCTGGCCAGAATAAAACTGGGTAAAGAGAAAAAACTTTTTCTCGGAAACTTGGATGCCAAGCGTGACTGGGGCCATGCCCAAGATTTCGTTTATGCCATGTGGCTCATGCTTCAAGCTAAGGAGCCAGATGATTTTGTTATTGCCACAAACGAAACCCACAGTGTAAGGGAATTCGTAGAAGAATCAGCTAAAATTCTAGGCATGAATATTGTTTGGAAAGGAAAAGGTTTAAAGGAAAAAGGTGTTGATACGAAAACGGGCAAGACGATTATAGAAATAGATCCTAGATACTATCGACCTTCAGAAGTAGATGTCCTCATTGGGGATTATTCGAAAGCTAAGAAAAAACTCGGCTGGAAACCAAAAATAAAATTCAAAGAATTAGTGAGACTGATGACCGAAGCAGATTTGAAAAAAGAACAGGGTGTGATATAGTGTTTACCTATGAAAAAAGCACTTGTAATAGGAGCCGGTGGATTCATCGGCCATAATTTGATTAGAAGACTAAAAGGTGAAGGTTGGTGGGTTAAGGGTATTGATTTAAAAAATCCAGAATACGAAGGCACTCATGCAGATGAGTTTTTAATTGCTGATGCTTCTGTGGATAAGATAATCGACCAAAAATATGACCGTATTTATCAACTCGCCGCAGATATGGGCGGAGCTGGATTCGTTTTCACCGGAGAAAATGATGCTGATATCCTTACTAACTCTCTAGGAGTAAATATAAACGTTCTTAAACAGGTTGAAAAGGTTGGGGTTGGCACAATCTTCTATTCATCATCTGTTTGCGCTTATCCAGATGAAGTACCAGGGGTAGAATCAGATGCCTATCCAGCTAACCCACCATCAAACTATGGGTGGGAAAAGCTGACGAGCGAACGACTCTTCCTTGCTTATCATAAAAACAAAGGAGTGAATATTAGGATTGCTCGTTTTCATAACTGTTTTGGTCCTCATGGAACATACAAAGGTGGTAGAGAAAAATCCCCTGCTGCTATCTGTAGAAAAATCATTGAATCAGATGGAGAAATTGAAATTTGGGGAGACGGCGAACAGCTTCGACCTTTCATCTACATCGAAGACCTGTTGGATGGTGTTGAAGCTTTAATGACTTCAAATTTTATTGGTCCAATAAATATCGGCCCATCTGATGGAATAACTATTAATGAACTCATAAATATTGTTTCTGAATTGTCTGGAAAAACGTTTACCATCAAAAGAATCCCAGGTCCTACTGGTGGAGCAAAGAGGTACGCCAACAACGACTTGGCCAAAAAACACCTCAACTGGTCTCCTAAACTACCACTCAAAGAATCTCTGAAAAAAACTCACGATTGGATTAAAAGTGAAATGGAAAAATAGATGCCAGCAGGAAAATTCCATCATATAGTTTTATTTAAACTGTACGATGGAGTAAGTTTAGAACAGAAACAAAAAGCTATAGAAATACTAAAATCTTTAGGGGAAAATAATTCTGATATCATAGAATCAACCGTCTTGGAATCTTTAGATAGTAAAAAAGGAGTTATTCTTGTAGAAAACTTTGTATTCAAAGATCTAGATTCTACAGAAAAATTCAAAGAATCTAAGGAACACAAAGAAACCGGGATCTATATGTCTACAATTTCCGATTGGTGGATTGGTGACTACTTTTTATAAAAATAAAAGGATTACTTGACAAAACTAATTAAATTGTGTATTATTCACACTAGACTGCTTCATTTGATCTAACCATTATTCATTGGAGGAATACCTTGCCTAGCCCAACGTCTGGGTCGACTCGAATGAGTGACGCGGCGTACAACTACATCTTCGATCATGTTCCTCGTCTTTGCGTGGATGTGATAATAAGAGACATTCAGGCGCCAGATCACGTTTTACTTTCACTTCGTGACATCGAACCATTCAAGGGTTCATGGCACATTCCTGGTGGGCGAGTTCATAAGGGTGAGCTTGTTGGAGAAGCTACCATTCGAATCGCCAGAGCCGAAACTGGGTTAGAGGTGATGTTCAAGAAACTCCTTGATTTCTCTGAGTATACAAACGAAATTCGCAACGGCCATGTAGGTCATTCTGTGAGTTTGGTTGTAGAGGCTGACATCATCGGTGGATCTTTGAAAAAGGATCACCAGGCCACCGAACTTCGATACTGGAACACCGTGCCTCCAATCGTACTTCCGGCTCATCATTCGGTTCTGTTCAAGTTCATGGGATAGTGATTGAACAGAAGCCAAAACCTCTCGACTTGTCGGGAGGTTTTTTATATTCAAATTATCCTCAAGAGACAATTTGACACCTTTTGACACTTTGGTATACTAGGTCTAATTATATGCAAGAAATTAAGCCTTTGGCGGTTTATACAACCGACGAAACTAGAGACGTCCTCCGCATCAGTGACAGCACTATTAAACGCATGCTTAAAAAAGGTTTAATTCGCGCAAACAAAGTAGGTGGGCAATATAGAATAATGGGCAAAGAAATTCTCCGTCTCGTCTCTCCTGAGCTTGAAAAGGAGGCTATAAGTTCATATCAAATTTTGAAAAAGAAGATCGTCAATAAAATAAACAGATGGTAAAATCAGAAACTCACATGAGCGATCAGGTCACCGTTATCCGTCCAAAAAAAATGTTCAGTTTGGACGATATAAAAGAAATTTGGAGGTTTAAAGAACTTCTCTTTTTCTTCACTTGGAGAGATTTAAAGGTTCGATACAAACAAACTATCGTGGGAGTTGGTTGGGCCATCTTTCAACCTTTCATGACCATGGTGGTGTTCAGTGTTTTCTTTGGAAATCTCCTTAAGGTGCCTTCGGACAATATTCCCTACCCCATTTTCGTTTACACCGGACTTCTTTTCTGGCAGTTTTTCTCTGGAGCTCTTTCTTCCACTTCGAGCACTTTAATTTCTAATCAATCAATTATTACCAAAGTTTATTTTCCTCGTCTCATCCTTCCTCTATCCGCTGTAGTCACAGAATTAGTAGACTTCGCTGTCGCTGGAGTAATGCTCATAGTACTGATGTTTTATTTTCATTACACTCCACATATCGCTGGCTTGCTCATTCTTCCTCTTCTTCTTATTATTACTTTCCTCGCAGCCGTGGGAGGTGGACTCTTCCTCGCTTCTATAAATGTAAAGTATCGTGATGTTCGCTATGTCTTGCCTTACTTTATCCAAATGCTCCTATTCATTACCCCGGTTATCTATCCCTCATCTATTGCTGGTAAGTGGTCTTGGGTCCTCGCTGTTAATCCTATGACCGGAGTGATTAAAGCCGCCCGAGGTGCACTTCTGGGTACAGAGCCTATCAATTGGACATTGCTTATGATTTCTTTGGTGGCAGTTTCTGTTTTGATGATCATTGGAGTTTATTTCTTCAAGAAAACGGAGAGATATTTCGCTGATATCGTATAAATTTATGAATAAACCCATCATAGAAATAAAGAATCTGTCGAAGAGATACAACATCACCCATCACCGTGGTGGATATGTTGCGCTTCGAGACATTATAGCTAACACCATTAAAAGTCCTTTAAAGTTTTTAAAAAACAAAGCAAATTCTGTTCTAGGTCGAGAAGTTCAAGAAGAGTTTTGGGCTTTAAAAGATATAAATTTTACCGTTCATGAAGGCGAAGCGATCGGTATCATCGGTGCGAATGGTGCTGGGAAGTCTACTCTGCTTAAAATCCTTTCGAAGATTACTCCTCCAACAACTGGTGAAGCGATTCTCCGTGGCAAGGTTGCTTCCCTACTCGAAGTCGGCACAGGATTCCACCCAGAACTTACGGGCAGAGAAAATATTTTCCTTAATGGAGCTATCTTGGGTATGTCCAGAAAAGAAATGGCTAAAAAGTTTGATGATATCGTGAAATTTTCTGGTGTAGAAAAGTTTTTAGATACTCCAGTAAAAAGATATTCTTCTGGAATGTATGTTCGCCTCGCCTTTTCTGTGGCTGCTCATATGGAACCAGATATTCTTATCGTCGATGAAGTGCTCGCCGTTGGTGATGCAGATTTTCAAAAGAAATGTTTAGGTAAAATGGATAGTGTGACCAAAGCTGAAGGACGAACCGTTCTTTTCGTCAGCCACAACATGAGTGCTATCCAAAGTTTGTGTACTAAAGCTATTCTCCTTGAGAACGGCAAGATAAAAGCGATGGGCAAGACTGATGAAGTTATCGCCACTTATCTTAAAAATAATCCCTTGACCCAAGAAGGTTCAACTCTCCGTGAACGCAAAGATAGAAGGGGTAAAGGAGAAGTAAAATTAGTCTCATTTTTTGTTGAAGATAATAATGGTGAGCGAGTTAGCTCTTTGGAAACAGGGGGTCATTATACTTTATGTTTTGGATACGAAACCGCTGATGAAAAACCTACACAAAATTTACATATTGGTTCTCAGATAACTGCCGATGATGGCACCCCCCTTGCTCTTAATTGGGGCAAAAACACCAAACAAGAAATAAACAAAGCATCTGCGAAGGGAGTTATCCGATGCGAAATAAAACAAAAGTTTCCATTTAATCCCGGCCTGTATCACATTTCAGCAAACTTATTTAGAGATAATGAAATAGAGGATTATATAAAAAATCTTGGCGTTTTCGAAGTTAAAGAGGGTGATTTCCATAATCTAGGAATAAAAACAGAAAAAGATGGCAGACATATAACACTAGAGCAAGATTGGTCTATAAAAGAAAATTAATATGTCTATAGATAAACAATACAACGTACCGATTCTCATCATGGCCTTTAACCGAGCGAACATCACCCAGCAAGTTTTCGATATGGTGAAGAAAGTTAAACCCAAGCAACTCTTCTTCTTCGTAGATGGTCCAAGGAAAACAAAGGAGGGAGAGGAGGATTTGTGCAAGGCAACTAGGGATATTATCAAACAAGTTGATTGGGATTGTGAGGTAAAGACTCTTTTCCTTGAAGAAAACGCCGGGATTCATGGGGTAGAATCTGGTCCAACCCAAGCCTTAAACTGGTTCTTTGGGCAAGTAGAACGGGGCATCGTATTCGAAGATGACTGCGTGCCTGATCCAAGCTTCTTCCCCTTCGTCGAAGAGATGCTCAACAAATACGAACACGATGAACGAGTGATGCACATCAGTGGGAACAACTTCCAATTCGGCACCAAGCGTGGAGCGGACAACGATGCGAGCTACTACTTCTCTATATACCCCAGCTCTTGGGGTTGGGCTACCTGGCGCCGAGCATGGAAACACTTTGACCCAACACTACAAAGCTTCCCCGAGTTTCGTGATACAAACAAAATAGAAAAGATGACCACAGAGAAAGATGCACAGAAAATATGGTTAGAAACCTTTAGGAAAGAATATTATGGTGAGTGGAAAACTTGGGACTACGAGTGGGTCTATGCGATCTGGGCGAACGGAGGGCTTTCTATTATCCCAAATGTAAACCTGATTAAAAATATTGGGTTTGGTGAACAAGCCACTTTTGGATTTTCTACTGATCATAAATATTCAAACTACCCTACAGAAAATATTCTACCTATCACTCATCCAACAGAAGTTAAACCGAACATCGAAGCAGATAGATATGTGTTTGAATCTTCATTTATGAGCACTAAACCTCTAAAGAAAAAGATTAAGGATTATATTCTCCGCAAACTTTCTCGTCGAACCAAAAACATCATCAAGGTCGTAGTAGAATTTCCTAAAAAAGTCCAAGAAAACTATTTATTCAAACACCTTCAGGGCAAATATGCAGATTATTCGATGATTCCCCAAGAAACATTCAAAGAAAACCTCCGTCTGGCCAACTCGTTCAAGAGAATTAAAGGTTCAGTGGTCGAATGTGGAGTCTGGCGCGGAGGGATGAGTGCCTCTCTTGCTGAAATACTTGGACCGGAGAGAATGTATTACCTATTCGACAGCTTTGAAGGCCTCCCTCCAGCTACAGACATGGATGGTTATAAAGCCAAACAATGGCAAAATGACAAGACATCAAAAATATATTTTGATAACTGTTCTGCAGAAATGAAATACGCCGAAGAAGCGATGAAGAAATCTGGAGTGAAGAATTATGAATTAAAAAAAGGTTGGTTCATCGATTCCCTAAAAGATTTTAAACCAAACTCCCCCATTGCTGTGCTTCGACTCGACGGAGATTGGTACGATTCAACTATGCAGTGCTTGGATGGTCTCTATAAATACGTAGTCTCTGGTGGAGTAATCATCATAGACGACTACTATACTTGGGAAGGTTGTTCGAGAGCTGTTCATGATTTTCTTTCTAAAAACCAATTGAGAGATGCTGTGCGAACAAGCTCTGGTGGAGTGGCTTATATAACAAAAAACTAATATGAATATCCAAAGCCCACTCACAGGTTCTACAAATACCAAAAAGGTCAAAGATATTTCTTCTAAAAAAATTATAGAGGCATACAAGAAAGATATGAGTGTGGATGTTTCTAAATATTTTAAAGATCTTGAAAATATAAGTATCTATGAATGCTTGGATTCTGGGTATAAATTTTATTACCCACCCACACTCGCTGGAGACAGTTCGTTCTACGAACAACTTCAGAAATTCCCTTGGTACTACATGAACTGGAAATGGGAGCACCAGAAAGCCTTGGAGATTATAGGTGAAGTCAAAAATCTACTCGAAGTGGGCTGTGGTCGAGGGGAGTTTATAGAGAAAGTTCAAAAGAAAGGCATAAATTGTGTTGGACTTGAATTAAATGAAGATGTGGTCAAAGAAGGTGTAAAGAAAGGTGTAAAAATTTTGAATGAACCTATAGAAAAATATGCAGAAAAACACATAAATGAATTCGATGTAATCTGTTCATTCCAAGTAGTAGAGCATATCACCAACGTTGGAGAATTTATCAAAGCATCTATAGTTGCCCTTAAACCAGGGGGTAAATTAATCGTTTGCGTCCCCAATAACGATTCTGTCTTGTATAAAATTGGAATAGATAATTATTTGAATATGCCTCCACACCACATGGGTCTGTGGGACATGAATTCACTCATTAAACTCCCCCGATTCTTCTCCCTCAATGTTGATGCTGTTTATCTTGAACCTCTACAGTCGTACCATGCATGGTTTGCGAAGCGTGTGGCCGAGAACAAATTTAAAGAGAAATTGGATAGAAAAAAGCTTGGTTGGATACCTTTCTTGAAATCATTTGCGGACAGAATGATAAACATGACTGTTCGGGCTGTTTCTGATCACATAATTGGTCACAGCATTATGGTGGTTTATACCAAAAAATAATTATGATAATTATTCGAGACATAAATAAAAGAAACTTTTATAGATGGGCATCACAAATGTCGTACTTTTTCACCCCAACCTCAAAAGGTTTCAAAGATGCTTCAAAAAAATATAGAGGAATTTATGAAGATTATATAAAAAAATCTAACGATTATTCAGATTTTATGGTTCCTGGTTGGAGAGAAAATGAAACGAAAATTAAATATTATTTTATGGATAAGTTTAATAATTCATTCTTAAATAATCCCATTATTCGCTCAACGATGTTTATGGATTTTGCCGGAGAACAACAAAAAAATGAATTGAATTATTTAAAAAATCGAATACCGGAAAAAGATTTAAAACAACTACTAAAGGAAAATAACATCGGCAATCCAACAATTACTAATTTCCACTACAACACTTCTCATAACACTATCCACCATCTCACTCACCTATTTAAATTCCTAGATGTGACAAAAAACAAAGTTCAGAAGAAATTTTCAAATATCCATCAAGTAGTTGAATGGGGCGGAGGGTACGGAAACTTGGCCAAAATTTTCTTAAAACTTAACCCCGAAGTAACTTATATAATCATAGACATACCTGTTTTCTCTTTTATACAAGCTATCTATCTATCAGTTGTATGCGACAAGGAAAAGATTAATCTCATATTGAATCAAGAAGATTCTATTGAAAAAGGAAAAATAAACATCATCCCCCTTAATGAATCTTTACTCAATAATCTTAATATCACAAATACAGATTTGTTTATAAGTACTTGGGCATTAAGTGAATCAACAAAATACGCTATAGAATATGTTACCTCTAAAAATTTCTTTAATGCAAAATATCTATTAATTGCCCATCAAGCAAAATCAGAATTCACTCCATATTCTGAAACTATAAAAGACAACTTATCTAAATTTAATATTCTTTATCATGAAAAAATTCCTCTTCTAAAAAATAATTACTATTTATTCGCAGAACAAAAAAATGAAATATAATTTTTATAGTCTTTTTGATGAAAGTTTCTTGATAAAGGGCTTGGCCCTGCACGAATCTCTCTTGAAACACTGCCCAGAAGGATTCAAGTTATGGGTTTTGTGTGCAGATCAAACTACTTTCAACATCCTCAACAAAATGAATTTAAAGTATGTCACTCTTTTAACTCTGGATGATATAGAAGATGATGAACTTCGAGAAGTAAAGAAAACTCGAACTATGAGAGAGTATTGTTGGACCATAAAAACTTCTGTCGGAACATACATCTTCAACAAACATCCAGAGCCTGAAACTTTGTTTTATCTAGACAGCGACATATATTTTTATTCTTCTCCGGAGCCTCTTTATAAAGAATTTGAAGGCAAATCAACTTTATTGTTCCCTCATCTATTACCCCCTAAAAGAAAATGGAAAGAAAAAGATGTAGGCAAATATAACGCTGGGATGTTTATGTTTAGAAATGATAAGGACGGGAGAGAAGCTCTTGAGTGGTGGAGACAGGTTTGTAATGTGTGGTGCTACGATACACCGGGCCAAGGCAGAATCGGTGATCAAAAATATTTGGATGAGTTCGAAGAAAAATTCAAAGGTGTCCATGCCACAGAACATATCGGGGCAGATGTAGCTATTTGGAACATAGAAAATTATAAAGGTATGATTAAGAAAAAGAATGATGAGGTGTTTATAGGAAACGAACCTTTGATTTGTTTCCATTATTCTGGTTTCCCCATTTACTATCCGGCCTCAAAATTCTTACCAAACGGACCCGATGTAAACAACGGATATACAGAATACTCAACAGAAAGAAAATTAATTTATGATGAATATTATAAAACTTTATACAGACAAATAGAAAAAATAAAAAAGATAGAACCGGAGTTTACAGCAGGAATATTGCCCAGACCAAATCTCTTGAAACAAATACGAAGGGATGTTCTTCCCCTTATCCGCACAGCTCTCAGGGAGAAACTGAGACCTGTTATAATTAATAAACAAATGAACAATAAAAAAAGAATTCTAGTGACTGGAGGATTGGGTTTTATCGGCTCAAATTTCATCGAACTTCTCTTAAAAAGAGATTTTTACGTCATCAATGTGGACAAGATGACCTACGCGGCTCGCACCGATCTAAATTTTGATGAAAATCCAAACTATGAGTTTATTAAAAAAGATATTTGCGATCTAACCGAGCTTCCAAAAAATATTGATTATTTAGTGAATTTTGCTGCCGAATCACACGTTGATAATTCATTGAAAGACAGCAGGGATTTTTGTTTCTCCAATGTCCACGGTGTTCATAACCTCCTCGAACTTGTTCGTAAAACTAAAAAAGAAGAACGTCCTGTCTTTATTCAAATCTCTACAGACGAAGTTTATGGAGATATATTAGAAGGACAATCTAAAGAGTCTGATAAAACCAAACCTTCAAGCCCATATTCAGCCACAAAATCTGCTGCTGAACAACTCTTCCCTGGTTGGGCCAGAAGCTATGACATTAAATATAGAATTTGCCGTTCTGGAAATAACTATGGATATGGTCAGCAAGCAGAAAAGCTTATCCCTCATACAATCAAAAAAACCAGAAAAGACCAGAAGATGCAAATGCATGGTGATGGCTCTTACAGAAGAGAGTGGATCCAAGTTATGGATAACTGTGAAGGAATATTGATGGTTATGGAGAAAGGTGACAACAGTGAAATCTACAACATTTCATCAAATGAGGAAAAAACCAATCTGGAAGTAGTAAAGATAATACTTCGAGCCTTGGGCAAACCAGAAGATTTCTTTGAATTCGTTCCTAATAGACCCGGTCAAGATCTACGCTACGCCACAGATGCAAATAAGATAAAAAATTTAGGCTGGAAAGCTAAACATACTCTTATTGAGCATATACCTGAATACATAAAACTTTGTGAAATAGCAGAAGAAACTCCTTCACGCAAAAAAACATTCTTCAAAAGAATTTTGGGCAAAATAAAAAAGATCTGAGCATGAAAAAGAAAATAGTCATCTTGGATCACATCGGTGGAGGAAGGCTAGCTAACCAGCTTTGGAATTATATGGGCTTATATTCGTATTGCCTTGAGAAAAATTACGCCTTAGAAAATTATGCCTTTTTTGATTATATTAATCTGTTTAATATTCCCTACCCAACAAATCCATTCATAAGATTTTTCTTGTATACCTTAAATCAAATAAAGTTTTATAGAAAATTACACGTGTATGATTATTTTTTACGCATGGCCAGAAAGATTTTAAAAAATAAAATTCTTGAGGACGACAGAGTTAACCCGTTTTATCTCCCTCCAACATCTACCTCTGAACCAGAAATAGTTCTAAAAAATAAAACAATTTATACTAGCGGATGGTTATTTAGAAATCCAGTTGGAATTAAAAAATACAGAGAACAAATTATAAAATATTTTAAACCCAAAGAATCAATTCTTAAAAAAGTTGATTCGGTGATTGGTCCTTTAAGAGAAAAATACAAAAACGTAGTCGGAGTACATATTAGACAAACAGACTACAAGGTTTGGATGAACGGCAAGTATTATTTTTCCCAAGATGAGGTCAGAAAAATACTAAACGAGTATCTAAAAGAATTTGAACGGAAACCTGAAGAAACTGTGTTTGTTATTTGCTCAGATGGAAATATAGATGAATCAATTTTCTCTGGATTAAACATACATTTACCAAAAGGAAATTTGGCTGAAGATTTGTTCACTCTATCTAAAACAGATGTGATTATCGGCAACGACAGCACTTATAGTGCTTTCGCTTCTTATTATGGAAACATCCCTTTTATTGTTTTTGAAAGAGAGGGGGTAGAATGGGATTTTTATAGAGATAAATCCGGTTATTTTGAAAACAAAAAGAATGTTTTAGTTTGGTATTAAATATATGAACAATTTATTAGATAAAAACGAAGTTTCTATCTGGCAAACCAAAACCGATGGTTACCCAGAGACTCCACCCTATAATCCTGATATTTTGTATCCAGAATATCCTTTGGGAGTAAAAAATTTAGGCTTAAAAAATGAAACCTACGAAGCAGTTCGTGGTTCGCTCATCACCCTTGAATTGGATAAAGAAAATTTTGGAACGAAAGATTGGAATCCTTTTTCAGTCATTATTTCTCCTGGAAACACAGTAGTAATCAAGCCAAACGCTGTGAATGATATAAATATAAAAAACAGAGGTTCAGCTTTTGCCAGCATTACTCATGGTTCGGTTATGAGAGCTGTTGTGGACTATGTCTATATTGCTCTAAAGGGAAATGGAAGGATTGTCATAGCTGACGCCCCGGGTGCTATCTGTAACTTTGAAAATTGGAAAAAAATCACAGGCATGAACGAGCTAGTGGAACTTTATAAAAAGGAAAGGAATTTTAAAATAGAAGTTTTTGACCTTCGACAAATGTATTCTCCTTGGAGTGGAGAACACGGCTATGCACCTTCAAACGAAAAAGTCAGAGTAGAGAGAGATCCAGCTGGATACAATGAAATAGATTTAGGAAAAACCAGCATGTTCTCTACTTTGACCGATAAACAATGTGAATTAATTTATGGTGCAGACTATGATAGAGAACACACCATCAAGGTTCACACCAAAGGTCACCACAAATACAAAGTTTCTCAAACTTTTCTCGACGCAGATGTGGTTATTTCTGTCCCAAAACTTAAAACTCATATGAAAGTTGGGGTAACTCTAAACATTAAATCTATGGTTGGAACACAAGGGGATAAAAACTATGTCCCTCATTGCCGAATTGGAGATCCCACCAGAGGCGGAGATGAGTATCCAGATTTAGGCACTCTACAAAACGCCTTGAACAGATATAGGATGTGGGTTATGACCAACGTATTGTCCAAAGAGAAACCTTGGGCAGATTTTCTTTATAAAAACTTCTTTAGAGTAATCCAAAATAAACTTCAAGGAATTTTACACCGTTGGGGCAATTATTCTAAAGGTGAAAAATATTTGGGAAACATCACTGGCGGTTCTTGGTACGGTAACGATACGGCTTGGAGAATGGCTCTGGACCTTATAAAAATAATTCTATATGCAGATAAAACAGGTAAAATCCAAACCGTTCCACAGAGAAAATTCTTCTCTATAGTAGATGGAATTGTGGCCGGACATGAAGATGGCCCTCTGTATCCAACAGATAAATATGCCAAGGTAATAGTTTCCGGCTTTAATCCCCTCGCTGTTGATGTGGCTTCTACTGTTCTTATGGGTTTTGACTCAAATAAAATTGTAACCTTTAGAGAAGGTCTGAAGCTCCCTTGGCTCGCCCTTTGGGGTAATAAACCCGCAGATATAGATGTCCATTCGAATAACCCGAGTTGGGATAATATTCAAAATCTAAGTGAAAATAATTTGAACTTTACCCCACATAAAGCTTGGAAGGGTCATATAGAAAAATAAAATGAACGAGCAATTTCTACAAACAGACTGGGTCAACACCAAACCCGTCTTTTATAATGAGACGACTAGAAAATTTAGCCACAACATCCATGAACTCATAGATTATAAAAATTTAGAATTGGATGCAGAAGGTTTTAATAATTATTTAGAATTCGGCTATTCTGTTTTCAATCAAACTCCTATTAAAAATATTAAATTTCTAGATGCCTGCTCCAAAATATCTCTGGCCGATGGAAACTTAAAAATAGAAAACTTGCCCGATCCACTTTTTGACCACGCCAACCAACGCTCTACCCCAGAACAAATCTTAGATTTGCTTAGAAAAAATATAAACGACTGGGAAGATAGAACCGCGGGAGAAATCATCCTCCCTCTCTCTGGAGGCAACGACTCACGCCTTATCGCATCGATGATTAAAGACCCATCGAGAGTCAGAACTTTTACCTACGGTATCTCAGACAACCAAAGAAAATCCAAAGAAGTAGTTTATGCCGAAGCCGTGGCCAAGAAGCTTGGGATGAGATGGAATTTTGTTCCTTTAGAAAATATCCACAAATACTTTGGTGAATGGGATAATTTCTTCGGTCCATCCGTGCATGCTCATGGGATGTATCACTTCCCTTTCTACAACGCTCTAAAGGGTGTGATGCCTTTAGAAAATGTTGGATTCCTCTCTGGGATATTCGGTGACAGCTGGGCAGGAGCAATCAGGACAGATAAATTTAATTCTCCAGATGAATTAATTAAAATATCTTATAACCATGGGATGTGCGCAGATAGGAACATGTCTCTCCTAAAATCTAAGGACGAACAAAGGTTAGCCTTTTGGAACAAACACAAAGACACTATCAACCAAGGATACTTCCAATCTACCCTGTTCTGTAGGATGAAAATGATTCTCATATCTTATCTCCTCACTATCCCTGAATCATATGGACTTAGACCCTATGCTCCCATATTTGAACCAGACATCGCCTTGGGTATGCTCAACCTTCCACAGGAAATAAGACAAAACAGACAGTGGCAAGCGGATTATTTTAAAAGTGTTGGCTTAGATGTAGAAAATTGGGGGCTAAGGTTTGATGAATCAAACACCTTGAACCTGTGGGCCTTGGAAGAGATGGTTCCCCCGCCTTTGGATACCAAACTCTTAAAGGATGTTTTAAATTCAAATTATATTGAAGACATAAACAACACTCTAAAAAACTCTACAAATACTTTAAGGATCAAAAAACTAATCCATAATATATTCAGAATTCCAAAGGTTGGGGGTGCTTTAAAAATGCTTGGGTTCACTGACCCATACAGGTTAAACAACAAAGAGGGCATGGCCTATTATGCTTATCTAGTGATCAAACCCATCGAGCTGGCTCTTCAAAAAAGCGCCGAATTTAAAAAAAGATGAAAATATTCATTATTCATAGTTATTATCCAGAATTTTTAAAGGGTTTTTATGAGAAAAATCCTAACCTTAAATCTTCATCTTATAAGGAACAGAAATCTGCATTGATTAAAGAGCAATTTGGAACAGCTGATTTTTATTCTAAAAACCTCTCACCTCTTGGACACACAGCCGAAGAGTTCATCATCAACAACGAAGTTCTTCAGAAACAATGGGCCAAGGAAAATAATATTCAATATTCGGATAATATCTTTAAATCAAACTGGCTTGAGAAGATTGTTGAAGCTCAGATTCTTCAATTTAAACCGGATGTTGTTTATTCCCACAATTTAAAAATTGTATCCTTAGAAAGCTTAGACAGAATTAAAAAAATGACGAAGATTTTGGTTGGGCAAATCGCTTCCCCACTCCCAGATGAAAATTTTTTGAAAAAGTACGATCTGATTCTAAGTTCATTTCCACATTATGTACAAAGATTTAAAGAACTGGGAATTGCTGGCGATTATTTTAATCTAGGATTTGAAGAATCAATCTTATCAACTTTAAGGAAAACCAAAGATCAATACGATACGGTTTTCATCGGTACCCTTGGGGGAAAACATACTAAGGGTTTGGACATATTTGAATATATTAGTAACCATATAAAATTAGATTTATGGGGACCAGATTCTTACATCACAAAAAACTATCATGGAGAAGCTTGGGGGCATGAAATGTTTAATATTCTTTATAATTCAAAAATTGCCATCAATAGACATATAGATGTGGCCGAAAATTATGCGAACAATATGCGCTTATATGAGGCCACGGGTTCTGGGACAATGCTTATCACGGATGCAAAACCAAATTTAAATGATTTATTCGAAGCAGGTAAGGAAGTCGAAACTTATTCTTCTAAAGAGGAACTGCTAAAGAAAATAGAGTATTATTTGATCCACGATGACGAAAGAAAGGCTATCGCCCAAGCTGGACAAAAACGAACCTTTCGTGACCATACTTATAGGGTCAGAATGGTTCAATTGGTTCAAATTTTAGAACGATATTTAAACAAAAATGTCTAAAAAAATTTTAATTTTAGGAGGAAACGGGTTCATCGGATTACACCTACAAAAACGTCTTGCTAATGAAGATGTGGTAGTAACAGTTGGAGGAGATGTCACAAACTACGAAGATGTAGCTTCAAAAATAAAGGACCAAGATATCATCATAAACCTGGCCACGGTTGTTCAAACTATTGGAAACTTTGATGCTTATAAAGATTTAAATGTGAACTGTTTGGGACAAATAAATATTTTGGAAGCTAGGAAAAATATTAACCCTAATTCTAAATATATTTACTTTGGAAGCAGTCTGCAGTTTGGAAGAATAGACCCTAAAGATTTACCCATACCAGAAGATTATCCTCAAAGACCATTGTCTCTATATGGATCCCACAAAGTAACAGCTGAAAATTATTGTTTGGTTTATAAAAAAGCTTATAACCTTGATTCAATTATTCTTCGTATGCCTCCTATTTATGGTCCGAGTTTAGATGGGAAAGAAACTAGAAGCCTAGTAGAAAAATTTATCAAGATCGCTCTAGGAAATGGAAACTTCACGGCTAATAATTTTGGAGAAGATATAAAAGATTTTGTTTATGTTGATGATGTGATTGAAGCAATAATAAAAGTTATAGAATCTCCAGTCCAAAATGCTATTTATAACTTGGGTTCTGGTTGTGGTTTAAAACTAGTCGAGATTTCTCAAATGATTTTAGATGAATGTCAGGGCGGTACCATGGAGCTCGTCCCCTATCCACCCGATAGAGTGGCGTTTGAATCTGGCAGTTTTTGTTTTGATATTTCTAAAATCAAAAAAGAATTAGGTTGGGCTCCAAAAGTTGATATAAAAGAAGGGATTAAAAGAATGGTTGAATTCTATAAAAACAAAAAAGATTAATATGAATGTTTGCAAGGTTTGTGGAAAAAGCCTAAAAATTAGTACCCCTAAAGCTTTTGATGCCAGATACGGTTATCCAGATTATTTTGATATTTTATATTGTCCTAATTGTGGTCTTTTCCAAACCCATCCTCCATTGACTCAAGATGATATTGGGCCACTTTATTCTAACTATTATCCATACGCAGATATTGATCCGGAAAAAATAAAAACTGGTTTCCAACCAGAACTAGAAAACAAAGCCAAGCTTAAAAACTGGATTATAGGCAATCATCGAATCCAAAACATGCTTCCACAAGGAACAGGCAAGATTCTCGAGGTTGGTTGTGGAGACGGTCGATCCCTTCTTCAACTGAAAGCTTTGGGTTATGAAGCTTATGGGATAGAAGCAGACAAAAATATTGAACCTATTAAAAACGCTCTGGGGCTAAACATTCACATCGGTACTATAGAAAATGCCCCATTTGAGCCGAAAACTTTTGATATCGTTACTGCCAACCAACTCATTGAGCACATTGTGGATTTAAATAGCTTTATAACTTACTCTAAAAAATTTCTTAAAGATGGTGGAATTTTGATTTTAAGCACCCCCAATGCCAACAGTTTGTACAGATTAATGTTCGGACAGAAGTGGATTAATTGGCACATCCCCTTTCACCAACAAGTTTTTACTCTAAAATCTTTAAAAAATCTTTTGGAGAAAAACGGTCTTAAAATATTTAAATCAAAAACTGTAACTCCTACTTCTTGGACCTTGCATCAACTCGATGCCTTTAGACATCCATCAAAAATCGGAGTGAAAAATCCATATTGGATGATAAAGAAAGCTACATCAAACAATCAACGATCCATAAAACAAAATTTGTTTAAAAAATTTATATTAAAGATTATAGTGGGAATAATAACTTTGGTTAACAGAATTATAGATTCACTGTATCTAGGTGATTGTCTGGTAGTATATATAAAATAATTATGGAAAAATTTATTACCAAAATCTCTGGTTTGGAAGAACATAAGAACCCCAAAGTCTTTCAATTTTTTCGTTTTTTTGTCACGGGAGGTTCTTCAGCTCTCTTTAATTTTATAATCCTTTATTCATTAACTGAATTTTTGGGAATTTGGTATTTATTATCTACGATAATTTCTTTTTCTCTGGCTTCTGTTTATAGTTTTACTCTCCAAAAATTTTGGGCCTTTAAGGATGTGGACAAACAAAAAACCGCATGGCAACTACCCGCCTATATCCTTATGGCCATTTGTAACCTTTTCATCAATTCAGGAATAGTTTATTTGTTGGTTGAGAAGTTTGGAGTTTGGTATATGTTGGCCCAGTTTATCGCCGCTGGTCTAATCGCTTTTGAGAGCTACGCCGTATTCAAATTTCTTATCTTTAAAATAAAAGATTAATGATTCATATCCTCATCCCCTTTTTTAATAGAGAACAGTTAACACTCGAGTGTTTAGAATCATTCTCTAAACAAATACACACAGATTATAAAATAACTTTGGTGGACGATGGTTCTACAGATGGTTCAAGTGAATCTATAAAACAAAGATTTCCTGATGTAGAAATAATAAAAACAAAAGGAGATTTATGGTGGGCCAAATCTCTCAATGTTGGGCTCGAATCAATTCTTCCAAACACAAAAACTGACGATTTTATATTGATTATTAATCAAGATACAGAGGTTAAACCCGATTATTTGGATAAATTATTAGAGACAAGTTTAACTAATAATCGAGCCATCGTTGGTTCTTTGGTAAAAAATTTTTATGATGAAAATATCATTCATTACACTGGAACTACAGCAAATTGGACTAACTACACCTTCCCCAAATCAGTTTTTAACCCTTCTATAAGAATAAACAAAAATGTCGATGGGCTTATTACCCGAGGAGTATTAATGCCCGTAGAGGTTTTTGAAAAAGTCGGTTTGTACACTCCACTTCTTCCTCATCACGAAGCTGATATAAATTTTTCTATGAAAGCCAAGCGAGCGGGATTAAATTTGGTGTTAGACAATGAAGCAATCGTCTACAACAAAA
>JAHFOF010000003.1:57471-58419 GCA_023266935.1 bacterium
GCTTGGAAATTTTGGACGCGTTATTTTTCTAAACGTTCTTCTTCGAATATCAGAACAAACTTCATGTTTGCCTTATTGAATGCTCCGACTTTTTATTTAAAGATTAAATGCGTGATTTTAATCCTCGGTCGGTTTATAAAGTCTCTTCTAATCTATATATTTAAAAATTGAATAATTTTCTTGGCTCGTTTGTCCCAAGTATAATTTTGAACATCATCAAAAGCTTTTTGTACAAGCGGACTAATATTTTTTTCTAAAGCTTCTTTAATCCCTCGAATTAAATCTTCTGCATCGGCTGGTTTAACTAAAATTGAATTATTTTCATTCAAAATTTCTCGAATCGAAGAGAGGTTTGAAGCCACAATCGGTTTACCACTTGCCATGTATTCAAACATTTTAATCGGTGAAGTATATTTTTCTGATTCGACGGATATGGGAACGTTTGGCAACAACAGGACATCTGCGCAAGCCAAGTATTTTGGTATTTCTTTCTGTTCTTTGTGTCCAATCAAGATAATATTGTTCAGATTTTCTGTTTGGGCTATCTTATGATATTTCACTACATCTCGATGCATGCCTCCAACCAAAACAAAAATAATTTGTGGGTAGTTTAAACATAATTTTGCTGTCTGAAAAATTGTATCAACACCTTTCCAAGCATATAAATGCCCGGTATACATCACTATTTTTTTATCTTCAGGAAAATTAATTTCTTTCAACAAATCTGTAGATTTGGATAAACCAGAAAACATCCTCAAATCTACCCCATTAGAAACAGCCAAAGTATTGTTAAAACCAGCCTTTTTGTATTCCATTTCCGTTCCTTTTGAATTGCACACAATATGAGCTACAGAGCGAAGTAAAAGCTTCTGGAGCCATACCTTGCTTTTGGGCCATGAATGAGCCTCATAAGCCACTTTTAGGCCTTTTTGGGCCATATACCAAGCC
>JAHFOF010000003.1:58429-76319 GCA_023266935.1 bacterium
CACTTCTACACTTCTGGTATAAACAAGGGTGTCTTGGAAAATATCGATTTTTCTAAGTTTTAAAAGAAAGATTAGATTTTGAATCCAATAAGCCAAAGGACCGATGATTTTTTCAAATTTTAAAGTGCTCAAACTTTTAATTTTTCTAATAGAAAAGTTTCTTTTTACTCCATAAAAATCAAAAGGGTCTTGTTTGATAGAATTTTCTCTCTCAGGAACAATGAGTTCAACATCAATACCAGAATCAGCAAAAGCTTCGCAAGCTTTCATAATCTGAATGCCATGAGCTTTTTCTGTTGGCAATCGAACATCGGTAATGTATGAAATTTTTCTCATTATTTTATTAGAAAAATATTATATCCACTAACTTGATTGCTTTTTAGTTTTTCCAAAATAATATCCAACATATATCCAAGCCAATTTATAAACTTGTATCTACCCAAAGGACTAATCTTTATCCAAGTTTCTACTGCTCCGCGAATACTTTGAATTTCAGAGTGGGCAAATGGTTTGGTCAAATATTCTAAACTATCTTTGGTAAACCTCCAATAATCTTTATAGTAACCCTTTTCAGCATGATAATAAAAAAGAAAGGGAACATAAATAAAGGCCATCCCCCCAGGTTTTAAAACTCGATAAATTTCTTTAATAGCTTTGTGTGGTTCTTCTACATGCTGAAGAACTGCGATGCATATAATTGAATCAATAGAATTATCATCGAATAGTAGGTTGTGTACATCCCCCACGATATCTGGATGATAAGTGTCCACTACATCGAGAATTTTATAATCAACTTTAGACAAATAAGGACGGAGCCATTCTCTTTTTGGATCATAGCGGTTATTTTTGTCTTTCACTAAACGCAATCCTCCGCCTATATCTATAACCTTTCCTCCAGCTGAAAAAAGTTTAATCATCTTCTCTCTAAAAAATAGTTCCCAGGGTCTCATATTATTTATGGTCAGTTAATCTAATCATTTCTTTACGATTTTTAATCTTAACCTTTCTGCTAGCCAGAGAATGTTGCAGAGATATTTATAGAAAAGTATATACGCTTTATTTATAAATTGATTTTTATACTCCCTATATTTATAGGTTTTACTAGGAAAGCTGGGGTTAATAAATCTAATATAATCTCTGTCTTGTCCTTGATCATTGGCTAAATATCTATCGAGTTTCATCTGCATTTCTTTTTTATCCACATATCCATAATGTTTTAATCTGTATGGAGATACAAACGTTTTTCCAGGTACGCCCATAATGTCTCCATTATGGAGTTTTCTGTTTCTAAAATAAGCCCCCTCTTCATTTCTCCACATGCTTCTTTGAGGATGAAGATTGTATAAATAATACTGATCGTCGTATCGGCACCTCTCATAAGACAACCAGAAGTTGCACATTCTAAATGTGATTCTGTTGTATTTAGAATTCATATAACCCTCTACAACTTCTCGAGTGAAATGGTCTTCAAACACTTCGTCTGCATCTGTCCAAATAATCCAATCAGGATTTCTTTTCTTCGCTTCTTCGTGAAGCATAATTTTATCTCGGCCCTCATCGTATCCGGTGGTATAAAGAATTTGAACTATTTTGGGATATTTCTTATAAGCTTCGAGGGTTCCATCAGTAGAACCATTGTCTATAATGATTAACTCATCTACTATCTGGGAAAGTTTCGATAAACATGCATCGATTATCTTTATCTGATCTTTTATGCGAAGTATGCCTACAAGCTTCATATAATTTTCTTTAAATCGATTAGAAAATCTTTGATTAACATTTTGGGAGACAGTTTTTCTTTAAACAAATTCAAAGCACCCAAGCCAATCCTTTCTTTTAAATCTTCATCTTTTTCTAATTCGATAATCTTGTTTGCTAGATCTCTGGCATCACCCGCCTGACAAAACAAGACATTTTTCCTATCAGTAAATAATTCTTTCATAGCTGGTGTCTCGGCCGAAATGATAGCTTTACCAAATACCATTCCCTCATAAACCTTGTTCATGATGACCCATTTCCCCCTCTCGGTTGTGCCGAACGAACCAAGTAAAACATCACAATCATTTATTCTGTTCAAAACATCCTGGTATTCTGGCAGGCGTCCTAAAAACTCTATGTTTTTTAACTCCAGCGATTCGGCCTGATTTTTTGTTTGTTCTAATAGTTGTCCCGAACCAACCATTCTAAACACGATTCTTGGATTGGTCTCGACCATTTTAGCTGCCATGATAATATGCTCCATCCCATGAAGCCCAATATATGTCCCATGATAGTGAACGATAAATTCTTTTCTACCCCTTAGATCCTTTGGCTTATCTACTGGTTTAAGACCAGAGCTTAGAAAAATACGAATAGCTTTTTCTTTTTTTAAACCATAATTTCTACCGAAGGCTTTAATGTGTTCGTCTGCATCTATCACTACTACATCAGCCAAATTCACACTATACCAATCTAAAAACCAACTTTTATAAGAATTAAAACTGTATTTTTTATAAACCTTTCTATCCACAACATTTGAAGCGTATTGAGAGATAAACACATCGAATATAATTTTTTTATTCCAGAAAAGTATTTTGGCCATCCATACACAAGTATGCCCAGGAAATCCGACAAAAATAAAATCAAAGTTGTTGTTGTTTTTTATTTTTTGATATTCTTTAAATAACAGCCAATATTTTTTAAACCCCTTGTGGTGTCGTGGATTCACGTTGCAGTGCACTACTTCTACGCCGTTTTCTATAAAACCATCAACAATAACTTTGTTCCTCGCGTATTCTCTGTCGTATATCCCAAAAAATAAAATTTTCATATTTTTCTATCACCGCTGTTAGCGGGATCCCGCAGTATGCGGTGATAATTTTCGAAGAAGAACGGGTAGTCGTAAGTTAATTTGTGCGTTTTTAACAATCTGCTCTTTATTTTATCCCTTAACTTTTCTGAATTTGGATAAAAGTGATGAAATTGAATTTGTAAATCATTACACCTATCCACCAATCCGGATTCAATCATTCTGGGTAAAACCACAAATTCCCCACCTTCGATGTTTATCTTTAACAAATCTATTTTATTTAAATTTAATTCCTCAAAAACTTCTTTGACATCTTTCAACTCGACTTCAGTTTCTTTTTTGCCTTGAAAAACACTTGAAGCTAGACCTTCCAAACTAATCATCACTTTCTCATCTTTATCAGACAATCCAAAGTTATACAGCTTCACCTTAGCATTCCCTTGAAATTTCTTTACTGCTTCATCAAATAAATCCTTTAGAGGTTCAAAAATGAATATATTAGGAGTATATCTATCCCATATCTCCTTCGCCCATTCGCCTTTGTATCCTCCAAAATCAACGACAACACTGTCTCCATTTAAAGGGTAAACATACCTCAACCCCTGTTCGGCATTATCCTTTTTAAATTGCTCTCTAGCAAGAAAAAATTCATCTCTAATGACATAAGTTTTCCAAAAAGATTTTATTCGTTCTAAAAGTTTTCTGATCATCGTAATTCTTTGATAATGTTTTTTATTAAAGAATCCAAATTAGCTTTGTTTTCTGCTGTGTGTTTCAAGGTGATAGTCACATTTTCTAATCCACCTTGGTTAAAGATATCTTTTATTTTCTCTGACACAGTCCTCGCGCTGAAATCTTTTAGAATTAATTTATCCCCTAAATATTCTTTGAAAGCTTGATTTGAAGAAACCACCAACCGACCAGAAGCCATAGACTCAAAAACGGCTTTATCCAATCCGCCGGTTGGCAAGAGATTCAAAGAGATATCACAACCTTCATATTCTTTCACTATTTTATCTTTTGAAACGCTCCCAACAAATTTTACTTGCTCTGAAACACCTCGTGTTTCTACCAACTTCATTAATTTTTTAAAATAAGCTTTATCTTCATCGGTAGTTGGTTCACCTACAAATCTAAGAGAAACATCTCTGACCCAAGAATCTCTTAATATATACAATGCTTCTACTGCTTCTGTGCAGTGCTTAATCGGTGTAATCCTCCCCACCTGAATAATCTTAATCGGACCTGTATGTTCTTTGTATGCAGGAACATTGTAAGAATTTAAATCTATACCATGTCCCATTACTTTTAATTTATCACTCAACAAACGAAAACTTTCTTTGGAAGCAGTAAAAATAATATCAGAAAATTTTTCGGCAATGCGAAGTTTCAAATCTACTTCCCTGTGTGTATACCAAAGTGCAATTTTCTTATTAAACATTCTCCAAAATAATCCGCCCAAAACAACATACTCTGGATTCATATGAACAAAAACCGTGTCATATTCGTTTTTAAGTTTAAAAATATATTTATAGAAATTGTAGAGATATTTTAGTTTTGAGCGCCCAGACTCTTTACCAAGTGAATAAACTTGGACATTTGGGGGTAAATTATGTTCCCCCTCCTCTAAACAGATAACTTTAATCGATTTTACCTCTCCAGCCATCTTTTCTACCCAAGTGTTAAAAAAGCCCAATATAGGGTCATTTTTATCCATTTTTTGGGTGAGGATAAGTATCCGCATTTAGGGTATTATACAGGTATTATGGTCAAAAGAGCAGTTATTCGCCTCTTGGTTCTGTTGGGCTTCCCAGGGCTATTTAGACGCTTAAACAGAGACTCTTTGACTATCCTTCTATACCACGGAGTGGCTCCAAAAGCAGACTATGGGATATATAACTATAGAGGCAAATTTATACCCCCCGAGGTCTTTTCTTGGGAACTTGATTATCTAAAAAAACACTATACTGTTCTAGATCTGGATGAAGCTATTAAAAAACTACAAACTAACAGTTTACCTTCCTATTCAGCGGTTATTACCTTTGATGATGGGTATAGAAACTTTTATGAATATGCGTTCCCTCTTCTCAAACAACACGGATTAACTGCAACTTTCTTTATCCCAACAGATTTTATTTTAAAAAAGATTCCTTTATGGACTGATAGACTTGAATATCTTGCGTTTAAAAACGATGCAGAAATAAGACAAAAATTAAAATCTATTCCAGATGAAGAAAAAAATTCAGAATTAGAAAAACTCGAGCAAACCAGCAACAGAAAATTTAGTGATTTTGAAACTGATCGTTATGTTTACGCTCCGTTATCTATAGAGCAAATAAAAGAAATGCAAGGTGCTGGGATGAAATTCGGCGTACACACCGCCAGTCATCCAATTTTAAGTAAAGTCAAAAAAGAAAATCTGTCTAGAGAGATAACTACTCCAAAAAATTTACTCGAACAAAATATCGGTTCGATTTCTAAATCTTTCTGTTATCCAAACGGCCAACCAAATGATTTTAATGGGGATGTTTTAGGAGAAATAAAAAAATCTGGATTTACTTCCGCCTTGACTACCATTGAAGGAACAAACACCCCAAACATAAATCCTTATTTTCTAAAGAGAATCGTCATGGACGGCATATCCGATGAATCTACTTTCGCTTTCGCTGTTTCTGGGCTACGAGTTTTTTTAAGAATCTTTCAATTTAAGTAGCCAATCTTTGTTCTTCATAAACCATTCGATGAAATCTTTTACTCCTTCTTCTATTTTAACTTTTGGTTTATAGCCTAAATCCTTGGCTGCTTTACTAATATCAACCAGAGCTGCGGGAATATCTCCAGCTTGCATTGGGAGATATCTTTTTTCAACTGGTTTACCAATATATTTCCCAATTAAATCTATAAAATCAATTAGAGTAATAGAATCACTACCAGAAAAGTTATAAATCTCATACTTCAAATCTTTCTTGTTCAGAAGAGCGATAATTCCATCGACCACATCGTTAACGTGAGTAAAGGTTCTGGTCATCTTGCCGTGATTGTAAACATCTATGGGTTCATCTCTAAGGATATTTCTAGCAAATTTGAACAATGCGAGATCTGGACGACCGTATTGACCGTACACTGTGAAAAACCTCATTCCACCCATCTCTGTACCAAACAAATGATGATACGAATGAGCTAAAAGTTCATTGGCTTTTTTCGTCGCTCCATAGATAGAAATAGGGTGATCGGTACGGTGTTCTATGGCAAATGGTATCTCAGTATTGTTCCCATAAACTGCTCCTGAAGAAGCAAAAAGAACCCTTTTAATGTTATACCGACGAGCCACTTCAAACATATTGAGTGTGCCTAAATAATTTGATTCGGCATAAATCCACGGATCAATGAGCGAATACCTAACTCCAGCTTGGGCAGCAAGATGAATGATGGCCTCTGGCTTTTCCTTTTCTATAAGTTTAGAAAGCTTTTCGTATTCTGCAATATTGAGTTTAGAAAAATGATAGTTAGGATATTTTTTAAGGATTGCATTGCGACGATTTTTAACTTCGACATCATAATATTCATTTATACTATCAACCCCTATAACTACGACACCTTCCTTCAGCAACCTTTCTGATAGGTGAAAACCAATAAACCCGACTGTGCCAGTGATTAAAACCCGCTTGTATTTCATTTGTTAAATACGATTTTAGCTTATTTTTGAAGCTTTTTCAACCATCGTTTTATACCTCTCCATATAATCCGTTTCAGTTAAAAGTTTGGCTTCCAATACTCTTTTCATATTTAATTTTAGATTTTCCCTCTTCGCATTATTTTCTAAAAGATCATAAACAGCTTTAAACATGTATTCTGAATCTCCGACTGGACAAACATACGCATCTTTACCATTATCTAAATCATTTGCCACTCCTACTGCTGTGGTTACTACAGGCAAACCAGAAATCCCCGCTTCAATAAGAGAAAGACCGTATCCTTCAAAATTAGAAGTTTGGATAAACAAATTGGCCGTTTTATAGTATGAAGCCAAGTCTTCTTGCCAACCCACAAACGCCACATTATTTTCAAGCTGTAAGCTTTTAGCTTTTAGCTTCAAGCTGTTCATGTCTGGACCATCTCCCACAATCACTAGGCCTGTATCAGGGAAAAGAACTACGAGTTTTTTTAAAACTTCGAGCATCATGGGAATATTTTTCTCTGGAGTTAATCTAGAAACCGCAAGCAAGATAAAGTGCCACCCAAAACGAGAATGCAAATCAAACTTTACTGACGCGTTTTCTATCCGACTTCGTTCAACATAGATGGGTAAAACGGTCATTCTGTTTGAATCATAAGAAAACTTTTTTTGAATGGCTTGACCCAAGGATTCACTCACCACCCGAAGACCATCTGCCTTTTTAAGCACAGAACGAGCAATGCGTTTCCTTAGAAAATTTATAAATCCAGTAAAGAAAGGTGAGAACGGATCGGTGTGAAGTTGAATAAATAATGGAATGCGCCATTTATTCTTAATCCTTAATCCAATATATCCAGTCTCAAATGGATCTTGGGCAGAGATAACTGAACGGCCACGAACAAACTTTTTATCAAATACGATTTTCTTGCCCATCCTTATTGCGTCAAATACATAAAACCATCTAGAAAACGAGTTAGTTGAATAAACCCAAACATTCGGTGCAATCTGTTTATCTTTAAACTTCATCGAACTTTTTGTAAGGGTGAGAATGTGAAGTTCTTCAAACAATTTCCCATATTCAATCATTCGTGTTTCTACAGCACTCCCTGGTTCAAAAACTTTTCTATCCAAATTTATATCTAAGACTTTTATCATTAGGCGTTCAAAAATTCTATTGAGACTTCTTTCCAACTTCTTGGACTATATTCACTTTCCACTTCTTCGTGATACATATTATAAGCTTCTGGTTCAAGCATTTTAAGGATAGCCTTCTCTAAATCGTGTTCATCTAATGGATCTATAAAAATGCCTCCGCGAGGTAATATTTCACTGATGCTCGTTTCTTTAGTCACCACAAATGGCTTGCCATAAGAAGCTCCTTCAAGGATAAAATTAGGAGAGACATCTGAGACTGATGGTAAAACGATCGCATAGCACTTCTTCACCTTGTCTAAGACAGATTGTCTGGGCTCATTCATTATTAAATCCAATCGGACATCACTGCGTGTTTGTTTGATTTTATCTATTACTTTTCGAAGCATATCCAAATTTTTTAGAGGCATCTCTCTGCCAGCCCAAACAAAGTTTTTCAAAACTGGCATCTCACCTTTTTCTCTGGCTGGGATATAATTTCTAATCACTCGAGTTTTGGTGTTTGGAATATTATATGATTTCTCCCAAATACCTTTTTGCCATGCACTGTTGAAAGCAAGGACATCTGCATTTTTTGTCAAATATTTCGTAAATGAAAGAATAATTTTTTCTTTTAAATTAATCTTAGGCATAGAAGTATTGAACTTGGTCAAAGGTATCATCGCACTTGTTCTGCCTGTATATGCTTCCCAAAGAAAGTCTCCTCCGATTCGGATAACAATTTTCTTCTTAAACAATCTGGCAGACAAGACCGCAGGCACTCCTACACTAAATGTATCGAGAGCGATAATTTTATCCGCCCAAAAAACACTTGGGAGTATTTTAAAGAAAAAACAAATGTGTCGAAGACCAATCGGAAGTTTTTTCTCAAATCCATAAGCAATTAACCGCACTTCATGCCCCCCCTCTATAAACGCATCCTTCAGCCTCGGACCATACTGAGCCGGGCCACCCACATCCTTACCCGAAAGCCCTGCGGTGATTAAAATTTTCATTTCTAGATTTTAACATATAAAGATTAAACAAAATATTAATTTTATTTGACATATTTATTTATCAGGATATAATTAAGTAAGAACCACGAACACTAAAAACCTCAACATACTCGACGGAGACACTGTGCAGAAAATCACGAAAGTGGTGGCGATCACCCCGGTTTACAACGAACCGCTGGCCATGATCCAACAGTTTGCGGAAAAGATTCAAGGGATCAGTCTCGCCCTCAACAAACGAGGCATCGGCTTCGCTCACTATTTTCTGGATGATGGAGCGATCCATCTACCAGAGAGCTTCCCCACTCTTGTTCGACATTTGAAAAATCAAGGTCTGGCTCCAACTCTGATGGATGGGTACCGGGCAGTGCTTCAACTCAAAACTCCAGCTGAAATCATCATTCGACTGGATTGCCAAGAACACGACCCGTACAAGATTCTCGAAATCGTGGACAACATGGGACACTCTCCTGTTGATGCCATGTTTTTGCCAGTCTATTATTGGGTCTCTGGAGAAAATCGTCCTTTGATGAAAGAAGTGTCGAGACGAATTGCTGAATTCAATGAGGGTTTGGCTCCTATCAGCAAAACTACCGTTCTCGCCACTTACAACCAAGTATTTCCCCTCGGCTTCCAAGCATTTCGCCAAGAAACTCTCCAAATACTCATACCCAAGCTCGAACGGGGCATGGAGCTCTGCGAGAAAATCACCGGCAAGCCAGCGACCTGGGGCCTTGATCTCTTGGTCATCCTCATCGCAGCAAATGATGGCATGATTACAGATTCGATGTTTGGAGGATGGTCTGAGCCGTGGAAAGAAAATCGAGGCACAGACAAGGTTGAGGCCCAACGGGTTAAAGCCGAAACGATGGTCGAAGTGGCTCATCGTCTGGGATACCAAATCAGAGCTTCAGCCACAGAATGCAGTAGCGACTAACCGACTCTTTGAGTCGGTTTTTTAATTAAAGAGTTTCAAAAACTTCGTTTTTCATCCTCTCCGCAATCAAATTCCAATCGTATTTTTCTTTGATCATCTTTTGAGCATTTGTATTTAAATTCTGAACAAGATTTTTATCGTTCATCAATCTCTTCACTTGTTCAGCAATGCTTTCTGGATTATTAACTTTACAAAATAAACCCGTTTCCTCATCTTTTAGAAAATCTATTATTCCTCCAACGGGTGTGGCGATGACTGGCAGTTTTGCTGCCATGGCCTCTATAAACGAATTCCCCATCCCTTCTGAAAGCGATGGTCGAATAAAGACATCTGACGCTTGCAGATATGCTGGAGCAGATTTGTGGTCAACAAATCCTATAAATTTTATTCTGTCCTCGAGTTTTAATTTTCTAGTCAAAAATTTTAGATTTGATTCAAGAGAACCAACACCAAGAATAGAAAGTTTTACTGATTCTGGAAGTAATTTCAGAGATTTTATAATATCCGCTACGGCATTTTTCTTTACTAAACGAGAAGTGGTGATAAGCATCGTCTCCCCGTCTTTCTTCCCCATCTTTTCTTTAGCTCTCATTAGAGCTTCTGTGCTTACTGGAGTATTAAATAATTCAAAATTCACCCCATTAGGAATTATGACTGATTTACCTTTATACCCTACTTTTTTGGCTCGCTCTGAAAGATACGTACTAATAGTAGTTAAGACAGTGGTTCGAGGAAGGGCTGATTGCCAAGACAAATTAATTAATCCTCCCCATCGTTTTTTTAAGTGTTCTTCTGAATCTCCTTCTTGAAGAGTTAGGACTATTGGAATTTGCTTCATCCCGAACAAAGCTCTGAACACATTCACAATATAAGCCGAGCCAGAAGCGAAGGTCACCATCATGCACCAAAATCCATCGTATCTATATTTACGTTGAAGTTTCCAAACTTTGAACACACCGAGAAAAGGCATCACGAGTTTATCTAAAAATGGAATGCCCACTCCGACTCTGTGCACATTTACCGTTCCAACTATCTCTGTCCGGGCTAAATCACCTCGCATTTTAGCTGTGATGAGGTCGAACTCACAATCTGGCATACGATCTGTAATCTCCTTTATGGCCACTTCGGCTCCTCCTATATAAGGCAGATAAGCAGTGGAAAATATGAGAATACGCTTAGAAATCATTATGTGGCTATAATATCCTAATTTTTAGTCTGTTTCAAGAATGGCTTTTAGTTCTTCGGCCGAAGGTTCTTTGGCTTTATTTATTTTTGTTTCACCCGTTGGCTTTTGATTAATAAATTCGTTTTTTGATTCTGGTTTAAATTCTTTTTTATCCTCATTTTTAGTGACATGAAAAAGAGCGTTTCTTAAATCGGACATATTTTGTTGACTCGGACGACGTTGGTTGTCGTTTTTCTTTTTTAGATCTTCGAGTGAGAGAGCTTTCAATGGTTTAAAACCTGTCTCGGTAACAGGTAGGTTTTCCACGGGCATCCGTGGTGGTTCTCGACGAACTTGGGGTGCAGGTTCGTGTCTCCCCCTGATGTCTATTGGTTTGGGGGTTCTAGGTTCAGGGGGCACATATCTTTGTTCTAGTCGTTTAGGAGGAAAATTATTTTCGGTTCTTTCTATGGCATGCCAGTCAACAATCTCTTTTTCTACCACGGCCTTCGGTCTTGAATAGATTTTTCTAGTATTTTCAACAATTTCTTTCACAAATGATTTTTCTGGCATATCAATCGGGGGCAAGGTGGTAGCTGAAAATGGTTGCGAGGTTACCGCGTCTATCATGAGCTTCAAATAAATCTGCCTTAACCCCAAATTCACCAAATCTTCTTTGGTAAAGGTTGGAAAGAATTCTTTCTCTAAAACTTCTGCATCATATGCTCCAACCCTAAAAACAATCATCGAACCGACGTTGCCGAATACTGCGTCCCTCACTTCTTCTTCCATCTGTTCGATATATTGATGAGCGATGGTCAGGTTGAGTTTATATTTTCGCGCTTCTGAAAGGATATCGGCGAAAGATTTGTCAGCGAAAGATTGAAACTCATCTACATAGAGATAAAAGTTCGGTAGTTTGGCCAAAGTGACCGAGTTCTCATCTGCTCGGCTCATCGCGGCGAGATAAATTTTGGTGATGAGCATTGAACCGAGGAGACGAGCATTGCCTTCTCCTACTCGCCCTTTGGACAAGTTCACTATTAAAATTTTCTTCTCATCCATAATCTTGCGCAAATCAAAAGAAGATTTGCTTTGTCCAATAATATTTCTGATTAGAGGATTCCCCGCGAACTGACCAATTTTGTTTTGAATGGCTGGAGTCGCTTCTTGGGCATACTTGTCCGTATATTTTGCATATTCATCGACCCAAAAACTTTTGACCGAGATATCTTTTACATTATCGACCACCTTTTTTCTAAAATCTTTGTCTGTATACATCCTATTCACCGCGAGCAAAGTAGCACCGGGGAATTCTAGAAGGGCAAGCAGGGTGTTTTGTAGAATATAAGCCATGCGGGCGCTCCAAGCATCCTCCCAAATCTTTTCAAATACAGACATGAGTCCGTTCACCACCAAGTGTCGTTTATCCGCTCCGACATCTTCCATAATATTAAAAGAAATCGGATGCTCCATATCGAATGGGGCAAAGTAGATAACATCTTTAATTCTATTTTCTGGGACATATTCCAACAGTTTTTCTGCGGTGCCTCCGTGCGGGTCTATAAAAACAATACCTTCATTATTTTGGATATCTTGGATAGCCATGTTTTCGAGCAAAGTTGATTTGCCCATGCCCGTTTTACCTATCACATAAACGTGTTTGGAACGATCGCTCGACTTGATACCAAAAGGAGTTTTTTTATTCCTCGCGTCTGTTTGGGCAAAATATGTAATCCTATCAGGGTTCGCCATTTGGTTTATTATACAACAAACAAATTAAAATTTGACATAAAATTCTCTAAAGAATACGATAGGCGCAGACACATATAAACCCTATGACTGCGAGGAAACATGAGCCGTTGTCGAATACGGAGTCCTTATGGAGAGACCAAGGAATTCAAACGACCAGCTGGCGCACGAGTGATCACACATTGGTGCAGTACTGGGGACATTCTTCATCCCCTCCTCAAAACGATGGCACCGGAGGAACTAAAATCTTTCAATGCCAAGGTTTCGATCTTGTACCCTGATCTGAAAAAACAACTCTCCATCTCCTAGGAGGAAAGCCTCCATGACAATACCCGGTGTTAAAACACTTGAACGCGTTCGGACTGTGGTTCACCCGTGGGCAAGAAACCGAGGACCGGAACTCATCCGAATCAGTCATGAAAGAGACTTGACTGACTCAGAACGAGGGGAACTCAAAGTCATTCAGACACTGTGTGAATGCCACATGACTGATACCCCTCGAGACTTCATGAAAAATGGGGAAAACTGCGAAATCTGCGGACGCCCAGCTTAGACCCACGATTTTTGTGGGTCTTTTTATTTATAGTGAGTTTATCAAACTATTGATTCAAACCAACATTGGCTTCTTCGGGCAAAAAAGCTCCTGGAGTATATTTATTTCCCGCATCCCACATTAACCAAGAATTCAAACCCACATCATAAGTGGCTTTGATTTGAGCTCGAACTTCTGCGACACCGTATGGTGCACCGAGATTAAAATCCTGAAGCCATGGTCGAAGTTTGGAAATAGTCGAGCTGGCCATGTTTACTTTATCTACCCCACCTTGCATCGCGAGCTTAACCACTTCATACGGATGCTCGGCTGGATTTTTAAAACCGTTCCAAGTTGGAGGATAGTGTGATGGATAAACCATCGGGTCAACAAAATCAAAATATGGAAGAGTGTTTTCTAAAACTTGTCCGATGCCCAAATCATCGTTTGCTGTGGTATTCATCCCGAACAAATCTGCAGACATCTTCATTCCTGTGTCTTTTAAATTATCATGTAAATAGGAGAAAAAACTTTTTAACATTTCTGGTTTGCTCATAATCTGCCCTGAGCTCGTCGAAGCGGTCCAAGTATAATTCGTGTCTTGCATATTCCCATCCGAAGGGTAACGAATATAGTCAAAATTTAATTCATCGAATCCGAGAGCATAAGATATTTTGGATAAACTCACAATATAATCCCAATACGGCTTCGCTCCAACATCAATAAATGAAAGCCCTTTGTGATCCTTCCAAACTCCTCCACTCGATTTTGACCTCACTGCAAGCTCTGGATGAAGTTTAGAATAATATGGATCTTGGAATACAGTGATGCGCCCTATGGTATAAATATTATTTTTATGAAGGTCGGCCACAAAATCTCTCATGTCTTTCACCCTACAACCCGAAACATCGTTCGCTTGTAAATTTGAATCTACTATAGAAACCGTCCCGCTATAATCTTTGATATCTACAACAACAGAATTCAACTCTGTATCAATTATCATTTTTTTTAATCTTTCTCTCCAAGAAGGAGTGCCCGCCACACAAGCAGTGATATAAATCGCTTTCACCGCACTCGGGGTTTCAACATGAGTAGCTACGAAAACTGGAGTGGCGTTTAAAATTTCAGCTGTATTTGTTTGGCCGTTTATAAAAGAATAATGAACTCTAAGAAAAAAAGGCAAAGAAAAAACGATGACACATAAAACCAAAACTCCAACAAGTGTCTTATTCATTAATTTCCGTTGGATTAGTATTTTCGGCCTCAATATCTTCTGCTTCGACATCTACAAAAGCCCGCTTCCTCGCCTGCCTTTTTTGCATCTTCGCTTTCAACGACAACCGTCTGTCTATAGAAATCATCACCGAGAGAAAAACGATGGATAGACCTCCAACAATTTCAAAGAAAGACTCCCAGCTATAAGGAAAACCGAGAAATGGTATAAGGGCGATGAGAAACCCCGTGGTAAGAATGATTTTCGATTTAGGCATGGATATTTATGGTGAGTCTATCGAACTATTATACCTATTGACTCGTTTGTTTGCGAGAAATATATTTATTAACCAAAATACTTATAAAAACAACCCCCGCTCCAGCGAGAATAAACAAGACAACATGTTCTACGGATTTAAGAGCACCTAATATATTAAATATTTTCTTTGAGAAAAAATACCCCAAAGACAAAAAGAACGGGCCATAAAAAATAGCAGAAAAACCGTTAGCCAAAAAATATTTTCTAGGAGAGACTTTCAAATACCCAGACATCACCGGACTCATAAACCTAAAGCCAGTAACAAACCGCATCCAAAATATTGAACGAAAGGTGTGTTCTTCAAGTTGTTTTTTTATGAAATCTGTTTTTAAACCCGGAGCATATCTTTCAAGAGGAGGAACAAACTTTGAACCGGTTCTTGCTAAGAAATAAAGTATCCCATCTGCGATGAAAGGAGCGATGATAGCAATAATAACCATCGGTCCAGGTTGAGCATATCCAACGGCCACAATATACCCAGCCATTAATAAAGAAATGTCTTCTGGTATAGGGACAAAGTGTCCAGAAAGAACAACTGCAATAAAAACTCCTAGATAAGAAAATTGTTGTAAAAGGGCGATTTGTTGAATGGCTAAATGAGGCATAAATTATCCGGTGCGCGCGCCAGGGGTCGAACCTGGGACCTACCGAGTATCAGTCGATTGCTCTACCAGCTGAGCTACGCGCGCTTGGGCTAAAATATAGCAAAATTAGGTGTTTTTCACAAATAAAATTCCCTTTCGTAAGAAAGGGATTAAGTTTGTGCGGTCCTCGATGGGCCAACATAGTTCACGGCCTTGGCCTGATGCTCTGCGAATGTTTTGGAACAAGACTCGCAACCTTGGAGATGAACTTGGAACCTTTCACCTGGTCTCGTATGAGAATCGGCAAACAATTCCCATGTGGCACTGTCTGGACAATCAATCGGTATCTGGTTCGTCATTGTATCCTCGCAGAAGGTTCTATCCTCGGTTACTTTATGCTCATAAGAAAAATTGTCAACAAAATTTAAAACAAAAAACCCGCACCAATTTCTGGTGCGAGTGTGGCGCCCGGGCGTATCGCCCGGGCGCATGCTTTAGATCACTTACGAACTGGAATTACTGCCCCGTATTTGGTGACGAGCCAGTCCTCGATGCTTCGGATGAGCTCTTCAACCGCCTCGTCTTCAGCACGCCAGATCTCGTCAAAGTTCTTCCAGTGATAATCAGGTTCCTGATTCCCCCGGCGAACCATGATTGGCCTGAAATTCTCGGCGTTCTGAGAAAACATGTCAATAAGTATGTAGAGAGAGGTGAATCTAAATTCTCCTGTCCACTTTCTGATACTAATTATGAAACCTTTTCCATTACGATTAGGTTCATTCTGCTCATCATCAACAACAAACTCCCCGTTCTCCATCGGCTTTAGCCGGTTGTAAATCCGCCGACCGATGTTGTTCTGCCTGTCGAGCTTTTTCTGACGCTGACGTTCTTCTGTGTTTTTGCGGATTGACCGTTCCTGGAAATATTGACCGATCATCCCGGAAAAAAGAGCGAGCACCAGAATGAGAATCGCAATCACAAGCCTTATCCAAAATGAAGACTGCAACATACAACCCCCTGCGCAAACTGTAAAAGAAGTATCCGCTTCCACGGACGGAGGAATTAAGGTACCCCCGTTTACCACCTGTATTAATACTATCATAATTTGTATGAAATGTCAAGGAGAAAATTTAAAACAAAAAACCCGCGACCAATCTCTGGTGCGAGTGTGGCGCCCGGGCAGGATTGCCCGGGCGCATGCTTTACTTCAACCAATCAATGAAGGGGCTATGGGTGCGCTTGCGCCTCTCGGTACACAACAAAGGTACGGCGCCATGACAAACAGTTGCCAAAACCGGGACCACCATCGACAGTGTCGCCCCACCTTTGTACAGATAGGTATTCACCGAGGTGATTGTGAATGCGATGGTCCACATGATCCAGGCAGGCATCTTTTCTTTGTAAGGATTTCTCCAGACTCCTCTGATCGTTGGTTCGAATGACCAAAGAAACACTCCCGCAAGAATCATGTTCGCCGATGTCGCAGTGTACTCGCGCCATACGAGAATGGCTACAAATCCAACAACGAGCATACCCCATTCATTTCTCGTCGGCCAGCTAAACTTGCCGATGATGAGAACATAAAAGAAGGTCACAATGCAACCGACCGAACCAGCAAAAAATTGCAATGCGGACACAACATCGTTCATCGCACTGAACGAAAGTGCATTCATCGTAGCCAGGAACGCCCAGAGAAACCAGCTAGCCGGATTTGGTTCCGACTCTCCGAGTTTCGTCTGAACATTGTAGGTGATGAATCCCGTGAAGGAAATCAAAGCTGCTGTGACTGGCAGCACAACCGACATGTTTGGCACGTGCCACCTCGTCGAAGAAGTTAGTTACAATGTTCAGTGCTTATAATATTGTATACCAAATAATACAAATGTCAAGGAGAAAATTTGGGTAACAAAAAAAGCCCTATTTCTAGGGCTCTTTTGTATAGTTATCGTTCTCTATTTTGTTCCGTTCATTTTTTCTGTCTTACCAGAACGTCAGAGAGTTTTAAGAATCTCACAATCTATTATGAATCCTTAAGGAATCCACAATATTGACTCGATCACCATCCCGCAAGCGGGACAGATATTTCAAATTGAATTACTCCACGAGCAGCTTCCGCTACCCGTGCCTTGTTACGACTTACTCCCTGTCGATGAGCTTACCGTAGGTCCTGTAAACAGGAACTTCGGGTACTCCCATCTCCCTTGAGTTGACGGGCGGTGAGTACAAGACTTGAGAACGTATTCACCGCAGTATAGCTGACCTGCGATTACTAGCAATTCCGGCTTCATGGGGTCGAGTTTCAGCCCCCAATCCGAACTGGCGCACCTTTTCTTAGGATTAGCTCAGCCTTACGGCGTCGCGACCCGTTGTAGATGCGATTGTATTATGCGTGTGGCCCAAGGTATCAGAGGGACATGCTGACCTGGCGTCATCCTCGCCTTCCTCCCCGGTTTTTATTCGCTAGCGAATAAAAACTAGTTTAATAAGTTACTAAGTTTTAAGTTAAGAAGTTTGAACTTACTTAACTTTTTTACTTTCTAACTTTTAACTTGGTTTTTGTTCTACCGAACAAAAACCGGGGCAGTCTCGCCAGACACTTATAACTGGCAACGAGGGTTGCGTTCGTTACCCCACTTAAGGGAACAATTCAAATCACGAACTGACGACGGCCATGCATCACCTGTCCCGCCCTGCTTGCGCCTCACTTTCGTTTCTGAAAGTGATTAATGGCGGGATTTCTAACCTTGGTAAGGTTTTTCGTTTGTCATCGAATTAAACCGC
>JAHFOF010000007.1 GCA_023266935.1 bacterium
TGGCTGAATCCACATTTTTATTTTCATTTATTTTTTTCTTTGACCTTTCGATAATGATATCTGCAAAGGTATGCCAGAAGTAATGATATAGTTTTTCTGCTGCGATATAGAATTTGTACTCGTCCATTTCTCGAGTGATTTCTTTGATTAAATTTTGTATTTCTTCTTCGGATTTTTTATCTTCTTCGTCCAGTTTTACTTTTTTATTAGGATCAAAATCTTGGGTTTGTTCTAAGACGAAGCGAGAAGCATTCCAAATTTTGTTAGTAAACTTCCCATAAGCTTTTACTTTTTGAATATCGAATTTACTATCAGCTCCAGGACCAATACCGACCAACAGAGACATACGTAAGGCGTCTGCACCGTATGTATTGATAATCTCTATTGGATCAATCCCGTTACCTTGTGATTTACTAAATTTCTGTCCCTTCGAATCTCTTAACATCCCATGAAGATAAACAGTCTTAAAGGGGATTTCTCCGATTAAATATTGAGACATTAAAATCATTCGAGCCACCCAAAAGAACAAAATTTCATAACCAGGATTAATCACACTTGTGGGGTGAAAATCTTTCAAATCTCTAGTTTGTTCTGGCCATCCTAATGTAGAGAAAGTCCATAATCCAGAAGAAAACCAAGTGTCTAGTGTGTCTTCATCTTGTGTCCAACCTTCGTCTTTGGGGGCTTCTATTCCTACATAAAGTTCCTCACCTTTATACCAAACAGGGACTCTATGTCCGTACCATATTTGTCTAGAAATACACCAATCACGCAAATTTTCTATCCAATTCGAATAAACTTTTTCAAACCTATCGGGCAAAATTTTAATCTCTTTGTTATAGACCGGTTCAAGCATGAGTTCCTTCAAACTTTTATTGTGGCAGTTTGGTATTTTCTTGTTCACATCTATAAACCATTGCAACATGATTTGTGGTTCAATCATTCCTCCAGTTCGTTCAGCCGTGGCCACTCGATTTATATAGTTTTCATCGACCGAAACGAGTAACCCTTTATTTTTTAATTTCTCAACAATTTTCTCTCTGGCCTCGGTAATCTTTTGGCCAGCAAATTCTCCGGCAATAGGTAGAAGTCTACCGTATTGATCGATGATTTGTTCTTTGTCTAATTTATATTTTAGAGCCAAGGCAAAGTCCTCATGAGAATGCCATGGGGTGATGGTCATCACTCCAGTTCCAAATTCCATATCGATGATTTCATCTTTTATGACAGTGGCTTCGATAGGGCCATTAATCCATTCAAGAGTGATTTGATCGCCATGTTTCCACTGACTGTACCTTTTATCATCTGGATGCATGACAACATACTTATCTCCAAATTTGGTTTCAGGTCGGGCAGTTCCTATCTCAAAGGGACCATATTTAAAAGTATAAAATTTAGTTTTCTGTTCTTCATAAACCAATTCATCATCAGAAATAACAGTTTGTCCTTTTGGATCCCAATTCACGATTCGATGTCCGCGATAAATCAATCCATCATCAAACATTTTTTTAAAGGCGGTTCTGACAGCTAGACTACGTTTCTCATCTAAAGTAAAAGCTTCTCTGGACCAATCCAAAGATGCTCCGACTTTGCGAAGTTGTTTAACAATAGTTTGTCGACTCTCAACTACAAATTTATCCACATGTTCCAAGAATTTTTCTCTGCCTATATCTTTTTTCTTTATCCCTTCTTTTTCTAAAAGTTTCGTTATCTTGGCATCAGTAGCAATAGCCGCATGATCTGTCCCAGGAAGCCAGAGAGTTTTTTTACCCAGCATGCGGTTATATCTAATCAAAGTATCCTGCATTGAATCTTCTAATGCATGACCAAGGTGGAGAACGCCAGTGGCATTTGGAGGAGGCAAGATAATAGAAAACTTATCTGAATCAACGCCCTGGGGACAGTTATCTGGGTTAAAAAAACCACTTTCTTCCCAAAGTTTGTATATTTTGTCTTCTATGTCTATGGGGTTATATGGTTTTAAAAACTTATCATTCATTAATTTAATCTTAGCATACGAGGGTTAATAAGTATAAAGGACATAATTATCATATTTGTATATGAAATTTATTATTTTAAATAAAAGTCATAAATCTATGGTTGTTATCAACGTAATATGGGGAATCAATGTCCTTAATAAAGGACATTCGAAATATAAAGGACATATAACATAAATATGTTGAAAACAAAGGATAAAATACCAAAAACCATTTTTCTAATAATCTTGACATTTCGAATTAAAAATGTAAATCTTGTGATTGTCAATGAAAAAGCTTATTTCCCAGGGATTATATAGCAAATTCTTCGCTATCTACATGATGGTTTCTTTGATTTTAATCAGTTTTCCTCAAGGAGTATTCGCAGCTGGAGTTTCGGTTAATGTAACCGCAAACGGCTCCACAAATCTCGTTCTTTCTGGCCCAACTGTACCGTTTACAGTTGATGTGACCAGTTCAAATGCTGTTTCTTGCCAACTTACTTCTCCAGCGACTTCGGGAATTGCTACTTCAGCCAGCATGAATATTAACCCAGGAGACTCGTTTTATCCGACCGTTGGTGGAAGTATTACTTTTACTGTGGTTTGTGATGATGCAGATGGTTTGGGGGGTACAGCTACAGCCAGTGCTGTTGTTTCTTTGCCAGCCATACCAGCTGTAGTGACTGCAGACATAAAAGCTAATGGTTCAGATGGTCCTGTAAATTTGAATACTGGTGATACGTACACATATTCTTGGTCTTCTTCAAATGCCACTTCTTGCCAGATGACTTCACCAATAACTTCTGGTATTTCTACTTCTGGTAATAGCACGCCCATTTCATCTGGAGATTCTTTTTATCCACCAGCTGGAGGTTCTATCACCTTGACGATTACTTGTACTAATGGAACTTCAAATGCTACTGATTCTGTGGTGATTAATTTGGCGGGAGGCGGAGGAGGTCCCGTGGTGCCTACCGCCTCTCTTTCAGCAAGTCCTTCAACTGTGACCGCAAATGCTACGGCAACTCTTTCTTGGAGTTCTACAAATGCTGTTTCTTGTTCAGCTTCTTGGACAGCTTCAACAGCTACTTCTGGTTCACAAATTGTGACGGTCCCATCTACCACGACTTATAGCATTACTTGTACAGATGGGGTTACGCCTGTGGTCGCTCAAACAACTATCACTGTCAGTGGAGGAGTTGGAGGTGGTTTTTGTACTTTGCCAACAATTACAAGTTCTCTTATTGCATCATCTACGCAGAATATCGCTTTTTCATACATCATCACAACGAACAGCACTTCTACTCCAATTTTTACTGCAGACTTAACAAGTTTGCCTACAGGTTTGTCCTTTATACCAGCAACCGGTACGATTTCTGGTACTCCAACGACTGTTGGTGTTTATAATATTGCTCTTACAGCCACAAATCCTTGTGGTTCTGATTCTCAAACTCTAGTTTTGACAGTGAATACTAATGGTTCTGGAGGTGGAAGCGGTGGTGGCGGAACGGGTGGTGGTGGAAGTGGCGGTGGAGGTGGAGCTAATGGAAATGGCGCAGCGGGAGGGGTAGTTAATAATCCACCAATTGGTGGGGGAAGCAGACGAACCACAATAGAATCTACAGTACCAACTGATTTAGAGTGTTTTTATCTTCGTGATTATATGAGAACAGATCTTAATAATGATCCTATGCAGGTAATGCGTCTTCAATCATTCTTGAAATCTTTCGAAGGATATGATTATGTGACAGTTAATGGAATATTCGATCAAGCAACCTTTAATGCTGTTTCTGAATTTCAGACTAAATATAAAGACGACATACTTTCTCCTTGGGGAGTTTCAGCTCCCACGGGTTATGTATACATTTTGACACTTAAAAAGATAAACGAGCTCTACTGTCAACGTATTATTCCAATAAATGATGTTCAGAGTCGCGAGATAGCAGCTTATAGAGCCCTTATAGAAAACTTACACAATCAAGGAATACAAGTACAAGTTAATCCTAATGGTTCAATCACTATACCAGAAGGCACCTCTACACCAGTAGAGTTACCGGTAGTGGGAGAAGCGAGTCCGCCTAAAGGACAAAATTTAAATAATCTGGCTGCAGCTATATTGGCGGGGCCCAAATCACTAGAAAATGCACTAGAGATTATTTATCAATTCTTGATTATTCTAATAACCCTATACATATTGGCAGATCTATTGGTTTATGTCCTTTATAAACAAGAAGGAAATGTCCTTAAAAAGATAGTGATCAAATGGTTAGCAATTTGTTTAGGACTGATAGTTATCCTTGCAGTTGCTTTTATGATTCAAGCATGGTCTATTGTCCTTCCAATATTTGTTGTTCTAATTTGTTCTGCTGTGTGGGTAGCTTTCTACAAAAAACACGATTCAATCAAAGCTTCTATTAAATCTTGGAAGATAGTTATTCAGGCACGGACTAAAAGTCTTTTAAAGCAATAGATTCCCTCTAGCCACAATTTTTTCTTCCGTCGGTTTATATCCATTTAAAATTTTGATATATCCGGCGATGCCTATCATCACAGCATTGTCTGTTGTGAGGCTTGGTTCGGGTATCCAAATAGTTAAGTCAGAAAACTGTTTATTGAGAGATCGTATTTCTCTGCGAAGATGCGTGTTCAAAGAGACTCCCCCAGCAACAATCAAAGTTTTTGGACAATATTGTTCTAAAGCAGTCTTTGTTTTTTCTATCAAAACGTCCACAGCTGAATCTTCGAAAGCTCTGGCCGTTTCCTCGACTATTTCAGGAGTGAGTACGACATCTTTCATCCTATACAAAACAGATGTTTTCAACCCCGAGAAAGAAAAATCCAAATCTTTAGAGTGAATCATTGGTCGAGGAAATTCAAATGATGAAATTAGGCCTTTTTCTCTATGGTTTTCTGCTAGGACAGAAATTTTTGGTCCACCGGGATAGGATAATCCTAATATTCGAGCCACCTTGTCGAAAGCTTCGCCTACAGCATCATCTCTCGTTCGTCCAACTATTTTATATTTTCCAAAACTCTCTATCAGAACGAGTTCGGTATGACCTCCAGAGACCAAAAGCGCAAGGGCGGGGAATTCTAGTGGTTTTGATTGATTGAAAAGCGGGGAATAAATATGTCCTTCCATATGATTTACTGGCACAACAGGAGTCTTCCATTTTTTGCCAAGTTCTTCGGCGAATAAAATTCCAACCCAAAGGGCTGGTTCGAGACCTGGACCTTGGGTAACCACAATATAGTCAATATTTGGGTGCTCAAAATTTTCTCCTGCTTTCTTTAATACTTTTTCTAATAAAATGGGCAGGTTTTTCTCATGTTCTCTTTTGGCCAACATAGGGAAGACACCGCCATACTGTTCATGGATTTCAACTTGAGAAATAAGGCTATTTCCAAGGATCTTAAATTTTGGGTGTGTTAAATCACCACTACATTCGAGTAGGGTTATGGCTGTCTCATCACAAGAAGTTTCTATTGAAAGGATTTTCACAGTTCTGCCTCTGTTGGTTCAGAAAAATAAGTATCTAGACTTAGAGGACTTGTCCCATGCAAGAAGACGGCGATAGTGGCCAGACTTAACCCAAAGTCTCTGACACCTATAGCGTTATAACCAACAACGAGAGTAATGTCCAAAATATGTAGAGCAAGAAAAAGAGCGACGATTCGAGTGTGAAATCCGATCAGTAAGGCTAGTCCAAAAACCACTTCAAATGCTCCATTAAAATGAACGAGAGTTTGAGCTGTTAGTCCAGAAAGGTCGATAACCATTTGGGGAATCATTTTGACCCACATCGCTGTATTAGAGAGTTGCTGAAAACCAAACCAAACAAACACGAGAGCCAAGCCGATTCGCAGAACAGTTGAAGCGTATTTCTTCATATTATTTAAGTTTACCTATATAAAGACTGACAAGTTCACTTGCAGGACGTCGTTGGCCACCGTGTTGATTACCGAAAGCCGAGGAGCCATCTATCCCACAGATACTTATGATGTTTTCAACCCCGCCCGGGTGAGAATTGACAAAAGAGGTGAGATCGTAGACGTTGCCATTTATAGTAGTCCAACAATCGTTTGCTGTTTTGTGCTTTGCAACATCAATCAGGGAGTAGGTTTTTGTAGAAGCAACTGTTGATACAGGAGAAGTGGGTGTGTTTGTAGAAGATTGGATAGCAGATGAAACAGAAGAATTCGAGTTGTTTGAGTTCCCAAAAGAGAAAGTGATAACTCCAACAATGATAAATAAAATAATAATAAAAACTATTGAACGGGCTAATTTATTTTGCATAGGATTCAATTATAAACCATGACCCTACCGGGAGTCGAACCCGGCTTCCAAGCTTGAAAAGCTTGTGTCCTAACCGATAGACGATAGGGCCCATTCGACTGGCCTCATGGCAAGCCATAAAACAAGGCTTATATTAACATTTTTTAGAGAAAATGCTATAGTGCGAAGACGGAAGAGTGGCTGAGTGGTTGAAGGCACTGGTTTCGAAAACCAGCATAGGGGAAACCTTATCGAGAGTTCGAATCTCTCCTCTTCCGCCCTCGCTCTTTGGTATAATATTGTTCTGCGCGATTAGCTCAGCTTGCCCCGCCTAGTTCAGGTGGGGTGAAGTAGAGCATTGTCGAAGTTGAAAAATTGTAAGGGCGGTTAGCTCAGTTGGTAGAGCGCAACATTGACGTTGTTGATGCCGTGGGTTCGAATCCCTCACCGCCCACCATGAGTTGTTATACTTACTTAATTCAGAGTAAAATTGATAATAGCTTCTATGTTGGAATCTCTAAAGATCCAAAAAGAAGATTGATTGAACATAATGGTGGTAAATTAAAAATTACCTCCAAGAAAAAACCCTACAAACTTATTTATATTAAAGAATACCCTGACTATCAATCCGCTAGAAAACATGAGAAATGGCTCAAGAAGAAAAATATTGAGTACAAGAGTGGATTAGCTCAGCTTGCCCCGCCTAGTTCAGGCGGGGTGAAGTAGAGCACGTCATTGACGTTGACGATGTCAGAGGTTCGAGCCCTCTATCGCGCACATGTTTAAAAAATTCTTTTCCATACTATTCTCTCTGGGGATTATAACAGTCTCAGGATTTTATCTTTATAATTCGCAACCATGTGTTCAACCGATAACTTATAAACTGGGAACTTTCGATTCAAAATTTGGTTTGAGTCGAGCAGATTTTTTAAACGCAGTGAAGCAAGCGAACGAGATATGGAGTAAAGACATGGGCAAGGAGTTGTTTAAATATGATCCAAACGGCAAGCTCGCAGTTAATTTGATTTATGATCAAAGACAAGAACTGGCGGATAAAAATGCGAAGATTTCTTCAGACATAGAATCAACTTCTAAATCAGCCGATGAGATACGTGCCCAGTTTCTCTCTCTTGAACTCGAATACAAACAAAACCTCGCCGAATATAATTCTATGCTTATGGTTCGCAAGAATTATGATGCGGTTGAGACCAAAAGATTACAGGTCAACGCGCTGGCTGAAGAAATCAATGCTTTGATAAAAAAATACAATTATCTCGTATCAACAGTGAACTTAAACATCAACACAGTGAACCAATCTGCAGGCAAAGAGTTTGAAGAAGGGGAGTATATTTATGACCAAAGTGGAAAAAGAATTAATATTTATGAATTCAAAACTAGAGCCGAGTTGGTTCGGGTATTGGCCCATGAATTTGGACATGCTGTCGGTCTGGAGCACAACGACAATCCAAAATCAATTATGTATTACTTGAATCAGAGTCAAAATGACATTCCTACAACAGAAGATACGAACGCTTTGAAAACAATTTGTCAATCAAAATTTGGCTATTGACCATATCGGGGATTCGTGATAGGATGCGAACAGGATAACAACAGCAGTACCTTCTCATTTCTGAGGAACGACAGATGAACCGCATGCGTATTTTCTTGGGAGCTTTGGTCTTTGTTTTGGCCTTTGCTTCGCTCCAGGCTCAAAAGCCGACCAGCCCCAGCCCCATTTCTTTACTCGGTTTGATGAACGCGAAGAAGGACTCGGCAACTGCCAAGCCCAAGGCGGTTGGGTTGGATACGAGCTCGAAGAAGGGCGAAGTTTGCCCTTGCGACGAAGAGACGATGAAGAAGGTCGATTCGGTGTTGAAGCACATGAAGACACCCCGTCTGGACAAACTCACAAGGGAGCAGGCGGAGATCAAGTTTCAGATCGATTTTCTGAAGAAGCTCGTGGCACAGGCGAGTGCCAGAACGACGGTCGATTCTCTTGCCCAGAAGATTCACGGGCTCGAAGGTCGGCTGTACAGCACCGATTCGACCATGTTTGCCCTTGCCAAGGCGAGTACGGAGGTGAATGCTGAGCAGAATAAGGCCATCAGCGATTTGAACGGTCGCATCACGCGAGAGACTCGCCGACCTCCTCAACGAGGCATGTCGACCGGAGGTAAGTGGGCCGTCGGTGGAGGTGTGACCGTCGGAGTCGTTGGTCTCGTTGCCATCCTCGGACACAACTTGCACTGGTGGGATGGAGGAGGTTCAAAAGGTGACGTGAACATCATCCAAAACACGTGCGTCGGCATCTGTCGTTGACCACAGCAGTACGGCCACCCTGAACTAGGGTGGCTTTTTCTTTTTAGAGTCCGTCGAATATTATTTGTTCCCAGCGTGCAAGTATAAATAAATATCTTCGAGAGCTTTCACTGCATCACCCGCAGCAATATTGTTTTGATGATACAGACCATCTGTACAATCCCCAGCAGCCCAAATACCTTGAATTTGTGTCTTTTGGTTTTTCGCATCCACAGGAATTTGTTTGTATTGATTTAATTCGATTAAACCTTCTAAAAAGTTTGTAGTGGGGATAAGCCCAATTTCTACGAATATTCCAGTCGCTGGGAGTTCGATTTTATTTTTGTTCTCATCTTCATATACAATCGATGTGACGAATTGTCCACCTCTAATTTCTACGGGGTTCGCATTTTTTATGAGCTTCATATTTGGATGAGAAAGAACTTTTTCAACTGTAGTCTCATCGGCCTTAATCACATCACTTCTGTTTAAAAGAGTGACGGACTTCGCATAAGCCAAGAGTTGAGAGGCAGATTCAAATCCAGCATTACCGCTCCCGATGACTACCACATTTTGATCAGCGAACAATGGACCATCGCATGAAGCACAGTATGAGATGCCTTTATTATCAAACTCTTTGGCTCCTTGAATTTCTAATTTGCGTCTAGTTGAACCAGCAGTGACTAAAACAGTTTTCACTTCATATTTATTTTGAGATGTTTCTATAGAAAATCCATTTTCAACCTTTGAAATTTTATTAACCCTTTCTCCGGTTTTAATCTCTACACTTTCTCCAGCGTAAGCTCGAAGATGGGTTTCTAGATTTTTACCCAAATCTTCGCCAGAAATCTTAACCGTGCCAATCCAGTTTTCTACCCCAAGAGATTCAGTGGATTGGCCGCCGAAAGATTCAGTAATAAATAAAGTTTTTAGTTTTTTCCTTGCAGCATAAACACCAGATGATACTCCGGCTGGACCGCCTCCGATGATCACAAGGTCATATATCATAATTTTATAAGGATAGCAGAAAAACTTATAAGAAAAAACCCGCACGTTGTGCGGGCCTACAAATAATGATTCGGGAAAGCTTCCCGGTAAACTCGCTCGACTCCAGCCCACAACCATGAGAGAAGAGAGAGAATGATGGCAATATAGGCAATGGCCGTTGGCAGAAACGGCATCCCCATCTTTATGAGGAGGAAGATGAACGTTCCGGTAAAAGCCAATCCGAGAATCATACTTACGATGTTTCCTTCTGCTTTTCCACCTATCTTTGTTCGCGTTAAGAGAGCGAGGAAGATTGTTAGGGCAATCAAGAAAGCCAGTTTGACCGAACGAATCGGAACTTCTGGCATCAGGATGAAAAACACAGCCGTGATGGCTGGGGGCAGGGAAACCCAATGAAGCAACGGTCGAAATTTCATCGTCGGACTACTCCATGGATGGGGAAGCCAACACGAGCATCTATCTATACATTACCACAAATAATTAAAAAAACAAGATACAAAAAGCCCCGCCTCGCGAATGAATCGCGGGCGGGGCACTGCATGAATCACTTCTTACCAGAACGAAGTTTCTTCGTCGACTCTCTGACTTCAGAGATCGAACGAATTTCCTTGGCTGGTTCGAGGTCTCGGATCTCCTGTCCGAGTTTGCGCTCGGGCTTGGGTCCAAGGTGATCAGAAACCTCTCGTAGACCGGCAAGATACTTCTTGAAATCCTCGTGGGCCCGAGCAAGCTCTGAACCACGTTCCTCGCCAAGGGTGGAATCTGCCTCCACTTCTTGGTATTCGTGGAGAAGCTCCAAGGCCATCTTGGTTGAATCGGAGCAGAGAGCTCGAGCTGAGCGAGCAATGTCGTCAGCTTCGTCCTTGCTCGTCTGACGAAGAACTTCGTTGTCCGTAGAACCCTCGAGGGCGCGGAGCATGATGAAGCGTTCGGCGTCGTGTTCGACGGCTTCGAGGAGATGGTTCCCAACTTCAGGAACATACTTCGAGAGCCGTTCAACAGCCACGAGGAGGGCCCTTGTCTGTGAATCATCACCAATCAATTTGGTGATGTTCTGGACGAATGCCTCGCGTTTGGCTTCCTCGGTTTCGGTGACCGCTCGCTTGACCTTTTCTCTTACTTCCAGACGTATCTGGTTGAGTTTGTCTACGCTGAGCATTCCCCACACCAATAGAGCTGTGGCTATGGTCGTTAGGCCGATGTGCGACTGGTAATGATTGGCGTGGATGATTATAAAAGTAATGACAGAAATAATCATCCAACCAAAATGAAAAGTAGCGAAAGCATCATCTCGAATCTCCACCAAAATCCTCATAGTAACCAAACTGCCGATGATGGTTACTATGTACGCCGCGTCAGTTGAAGTGGGGTAAACAAGGTTGAAGAGAATGGAATTGATTGCCGGCCCGATGAGAGCCACGCCCCAGTACTTGAGCGAGCTTCTAATATTTTCAAGCATGTGAAGAGCTCCTTACTTGAGGTTTTACAACCTGAGTGTCTATTTGCTATTATACACCCAAAAGTATATTTTGTCAATACACTTAAAAACCGCTCATTTGAGCGGTTTTTAAGTGTGCAACATCCAATGTTGCATAGAACAATTATTTGAGTTTAGAACGACGGAGGAAGGCAGGCACTGCACCCCAATCATCGTCTTGATCATTAGCAGAAGGCGTTGGTTCTGGTTTCTTTTCTTCAATCTTTTCTGTTGGTTTAGAGAAAATATTTGGAGCTTTATTTTTATCTTCTGCACCGAATAGGGAAGTGGCTTTTTTCTGTAAGTGTTCAGGGAAGCTTGAGGCGATGACTGTGATGCGGAGTTCACCTTTCTTCAACTTGTCATCCTTTACTGTACCGAAGATAATCTTCGCATTTGGATCCACAGATTCGGTGATGACCTTCGCAGCATCTTGAATTTCAAACATAGTGAGATCGTCTCCACCTGCGATAGAGAACAACACACCCTTCGCCCCGTTGATGGAGATTTCGAGTAGTGGTGAAGAGATAGCCATCCTAGCTGCTTCTTCTGCTCGTTTCTCTCCGCTTGCTGAACCGATACCCATGAGGGCTGCTCCAGCGTTTTCCATTACCGCACGAATGTCTGCGAAGTCGATGTTGATGATACCTGGAGTGGTGATGAGGTCAGAGATACCTTCCACAGCTTGCTTGAGGATGTTGTCGCAAGTGGCGAACGCATTTTTGGCTGTGGTGTCTTTGTCTATAGTTTGAAGTAGGCGGTCATTTGGGATAATGATGAGGGCATCTACGGCCTGTTTGAGCTCGTCTATGGCTGTTTCGGCGATCTTCATCCTCTGTATGCCTTCAAAGTAGAAAGGTTTGGTTACTACAGCGACGGTGAGACATCCAGATTCTTTGGCTGTTCTAGCTATCACTGGAGCTGCACCAGAAGCAGTTCCACCGCCCATTCCTCCGGCGATGAAAACCATGTCTGCACCTTTGATGGCTTCTTGGATTTCTTCTTTGGTTTCTTCAACAGCTCGCTTACCCATTTCTGGATTCATTCCTGTGCCCAATCCTCGAGTGAGGTTTTTCCCAATATGAATTTTCTTCTTGGCGAGTGAGTGATGAAGGTCTTGGGCATCCGTGTTTACTGAAATGAAATCGACGCCTTTAACTTTTGAATTAATCATATGATTCACCGCGTTTTTTCCTGAACCTCCGACGCCGATGACTTTTATCCTAGCGAACGCTTCTACTTCTGGTTTGATTTGTGGCATGGTTTTTATTAATAGAGCCTGCCTACCGGTAGGCTGGATGGGCATATACTACCTAACCCAAACCCAAAAGAAAAGCGTTGACAAAATTTAAAAACGGTTTATGAAAAACAGGAATTTTAGGGTAAAAATTGGTTGAACCACGAGCTGATTTTTTTGATACCTTCCTTGCTACCATCAACTATTTTACCCACACTACTTAAACCAACAGAACTTTGTTCATTTTCTGCATTAAAGCCGAGGACAGCTAGGCCATAGGCAACCGACCAAGATAAATCTTTTTGTCGTGCAGTGGCTTGGGGGTTGTCGTCTCCAAAATGAATCTCGGCAATTTTTGAAGGTAGTTTGAGAGCGTCTTCGGCGAATTCTTTTATCATACTAATCTCTGCTCCACCTCCAGTGATGACGATGCCTGCAGGGAGAAGAGCATTTCGACCAATTTTTTTCAAATGAGTTTCAATCAATTCGAACATATCTTCAAGCCGAGCAGAAATAATCTCATCCAACTTCTTTTTTGAATAAGTCGAATTAGTGATAGAGCCGAGTTTAATAGATTCGGCTTCTTCGAGAGAAATTTTTAGCCCCAAAGCGATGTCGTTTGTGATGTCTGTGCCTCCAATAGGGAAGACTTCCAAAGAAATCGGATTACCATTTTCAAACACAATAATCGAAAGTGTCTCGGCACCGATATTCGCGAGCACGCATCCGGCCTTCTTTTGTTTTTTATTTAAATTTACAAAACTCGCAGCGATAGGAGCAGCGACGACGTCTATTACTTCTATGTCTACTTCTTCCACAGCTTTAATTAAATTTTGGATGTGATGATCGAGGCACATAATGAAGAAAGTTCGAACATCCAATTTTTCTGCTTTTTGACCCAAAGCTTGGCCCCAAACGGCCTTGCCATCAAGTTTAAAATCGAGTGGGATGGTGTTGATAATTCGTTTATTCAAAGAGATATTGTTTGGGATAGCAGATTCGGCTGATTCTAAAGCTTTGGATAAATCAAGAGTTGAGACTTCAAAATCCGCTCTAGAAATAATGGTTGAGCCACTAGTCGTGATGCCCGAAAGCCCGATACCACCTATAGAAATAAACGCACGTTTAATTTTTACTCCAGACGATTTTTCAGCTTGATCAACTGCGACGGCTATCGCTTTGGACACTTCTATAGAATTTGAAACGAATCCTCTATAGAGACCCTTGGACTCTGCACTGCCAGAACCGATTATTTTAGGAGTAATTCGACCCCCTTCTTGCACTTCTTCAGCTACCACAACTCGAACTTGGTGAGTACCTATATCAATGCCTGTTGCTATTTGACGAGCCATGAATTTTAAAAAGTTTGCGAAGACGCGCTTCAGCTCGCTCCATTCTACTGCCATGTGCCATTCCCTTCAAATGTAATAATCCGTGGATAAAGAGAAATCCAATAAAATTAGGAAAAGTTTGGCCAAAAATAGGTGCTTCTTTTTGAGCCAACTCGAGATCCAAGAAAATTTCTCCAGAAGTTTTAGAGAGTGGGAAGCTTAGAATATTCGTTGGTTTATTTTTCTTCCTATAAACTCGATTTAATTTTTTAGAAGTCTTGTTGTCTATAAAAACGAGAGATAAATCATAAGATTTACCCAAACAGGCATCTTTGATTTTCGAAAAGGGGATTTTAAATTCTGAATTCTTCTTCACAATTATCTCTTGCGTTTGGTGAACTTGGTTACTTCTTGAATCTTGCCGAGCTTCACGAGTTCTGCGGTGACCTCTTTCTTTTTTAGATGAGCGAGAGTCTTGGCTTTCTTTACGTTTTCAGATTTTATCCTCTCGGTGTATCTATTACCCCGAACACGATTAAGGATGCCTGCTCCTTGGACGCGCTTCTGAAAGCGTCGTAGGACACTCAGGTTGTTTTCGCTAGCTCCCTTGGTAACTTCTATATTTATCATGTGGAGGCTACTTTAGCACATGATTATCAGTAGGGCAAGCCTATAAATGGACTTTCTTTAAATATTGAGGTAAATCAGTTATTTTGACCGTTTCTTGAGCTCGGGTGGAGACGTTGCGGACAGTGACGGTGTTATCCAAGGCTTCTTTTTGTCCAAAAACCAGGAGGTAAGGAACCTTTAAAGATTCTGAATGAGTGAGCTGAGGAATGATTTTGTCCTTACCAAGAAAGTGATAAACAGCTATATGATTTTGTCGTAGAAGTTCGATCAGAGGAAGAGATTTCATCTTCGCCTCTTTGCCCAATTGGACTAAGTAGAACTTTGGTTTTGGTAATTCTTTATAAATCTTTTCATTCGTCGGTGCTTTTTTATAATGGTCGAAAATGGTTGCGATGACTGCAGGCATCTCTTTTTTAAAGCCCAATCTTTTTGTTAAGCGGGTGTATCTATATCCTTCGGCGAGCAAAGTATCATCATTTACGTCTCGAATGGTAAATATAGTATGCGAGGCGAAGTGTCTATTTCCTACCAAAGTATGAACCAAGCGAAAATCTACACCAAGCACCTCAAGGTATTCAAGCATCTCTTTAAAATGAATTCTGCTCTGAGTGGTGAGCGAAGCCATGGACGGAGGAATTTTGTCTCGCAGATTGTCTGGAAGTTTTAGTTTTAATAATTCAAAAATATCACCCTTTAAAATTTTTTTATGTTCGGGGTCTAGTTCATTAGTTACCTTGCGAACATATTGGTGAAGTTCACGTTCGTAGGCACTGATGGAGTCTTTATCTCCGATTGAATTAATCTCTACGATTAAGTTTTCAAAACCACGTTCGGTCAAGATAGAGAGGGTTGTACGGATGAGGATGGCCTCAGCAAGAGCAGAATTTATGCCGAGAACATGTAAACAGTGAGTAAAAGTTTTTTTACCCGCCTCGCGCTTCTTATAACAAATACTTATAGGGTGAGGAAGGTTAGTGAAGTTGCGTTCAAAATATGAGCGAAGAAAGGCTGATTTGTCATGAGCTTCTGGGCCACAATCTTTAACCGCTTCGATGTCTTTATTAGAAAGGTGAGGTGCTTCGACCGGGATAAAACCAAAATAAGAAGCATTAAATAAAGACCTATCAAACTCTCGAAGGAGGTACGCCGGACGGTCTTTAGTTTGTTTGGACATTTTCTGATTTTAAAAGCCCAGTCTCATCACCTGGCCAAATGGTTGGAGGCCAGACACGAAGAATTGGTCGACCGATAATGTCTTTGGTAGGCATCGGTCCCCACATTCGAGAATCTGCTGAACCGAATCGGTTATCTCCTAATACAAAATATTCATTTACATCGAGAGTAATGGACGAATCATCTTTCTTGGTAAATTTTACATAAGGTTCTTTAATGATGAAGCTGTTTTCTGCGTTCGGAGTCTTGATAGATACTGTCCCATCATTAATAGTGACAGTTTCTCCTGGAAGACCGATGATTCTTTTGATGAAATACTTGGAAGGATCCTTTGGATATTTAAAAATGATGACTGAACCTCGTTCTGGAGTTTTAAAATGATAAGTTAACTCATCAACAATCAAATATTGACCCGTTGAGAAGGTGGGATCCATCGAAGCTCCATCAACGATGAAGGGTTGGGCGATGTAGAGACGAAAGGGAACAACGACCACGAGAGCAATGATGAGAAGTTTACCCAAATCTTTCCAAAATTCTTTTTTCTTCTCAATTTGTTCTGCAGGTGCGGTGTGTTCTTCCATAATTTTCATTGATTGTATTCTTTTAATTAGTTTGACACAATAGGCATATGTATATTGTTGTAGGTTTAGGTAATCCAGGAGATGAATACGCATGCACTCGACACAATACGGGACGTATGGCCGTGGCTTTTTGTGAAAAAAAGTTTACCCCGGACAGCAAAGGCGGGGATATCAAAGGAGTGAAGTATCTTCACCTCGATACCTTTATGAATAAATCTGGTTCGGGTGTGACTAAAGTGATAAAAAGTAAAAAAGCTGCTCAGAAATTGGTTGTGATTTATGATGATTTGGACTTGCCTTTGGGGACAGTGAAGGTTTCTTATAATCGAGGTTCAGGTGGGCATAGAGGACTCGAGTCAGTCATCAAAGCTTTGAAGACTACTGAGTTTATTCGTATTCGTATAGGGACATCCAAGTCTACTCCAAGCGGTAAACTCAAAAAACCAATAGGGGAGAAAGAAGTGGAGAAACACATCCTTGGTGAATTCAAGAAACCAGAATTAGATGTTTTGAAGAAAGTTTTCAAACGCGTCGCCGAAGCCGTCGAAACAATCGCCGAATCAGGTTATGAGCGCGCTATGACCGAATGCAATTCTAAATAAAAAACCGCAACCAGTTTGGTGCGGTTAATCTACTTCTAAATACCAATCTTCAGCCAACATGTCTTCAATACTGATTTCTCCGCCTCCATCCTCGAAAGCATCGGCAGATTCGCGTTGGAGAAAGAGATATGATGTATGGTCTTTCAAATCTATAGACTGACAAACCGCGAGCATGTCCATATCGTCATCTCCGCGATCTCTCCATCCTTCTCTGCAAGCTCTACGACCGCGAGCAATCTCTTTTAAGGGAAATGCTCCGCAGAATTCCCACGTAGCTCGTTTGTATCTCTCAGAACACACCCTATCAACTATTATCTTTGGTTCAGGCACAATTGCTCCTTGAAGGATTTTCTACTGGTACTCTACACTTCCATGAAATTAAATCAATAAAAAACCGCAGGCTAGGCTGCGGTACGAGAACGAATTTTCTTTTTCAGATTCCTGCGACGAGTTTCCCAACCCTTCTTGGAGGATATCCGTCTCTGGCGAGTTTTCCAGCCCCTTATGGCAGCCCACTGACGTTTTTCCTCTTGAGTTAGGGGTTGCCGTGTACACCTGTGGCTACCGAGTGGCCCAACATATGGACCACAGTTAGAACAGTTATGAAGATCTTCTGGATCGCCATCTAATATTCGATGCACTCTTTCCATCCTTGTTGGTGTTTGTTCAATCTATTTTTACTCTACACTTTCACCCAATATAATCAATCAAAAACCGCCGAAAGGCGGTTTTTTAATATTATTAATGATACTAATTTTATTTGGTTTTCTCTATATACGAGAGAGCCATTTTTTGTTCTTTTGGATCGAAGAGGGTGATTTTGAAAGAGTAAGATTTACCCATTTCAAGTTTTTCTTTGAGTTTATCTTCTCCACCGAATTCAGATACATGGACGAGTCCAGCCACACCTTCTTCTATAGAAGCCAAGGCCCCATGTTTATTGAATTTAATGATGACTCCTTGGACCGTATCGTCTTTCTTGTATTTCTTCTCAGCTTCTTTCCAAGGATTTTCTTTCAAGGCTTTGATGGAGAGGGAAATCTTGTCATCTTTGATTTCAATTATTTTCACTTTCACTTTTTCACCAATCTTGAACATCGTTTTTGGATTTTCTACTAAACCCCAATCGATTTCAGAAATGTGAACCAAACCCTCGAGTCCTTCTTCAATCTTTATGAACACACCAAAGTCCACGAGGCCAGTGACTTCTCCTGTGAGTTCATCACCCAGAGCATAGTGCGAGATGATGTTTTCTTTGTTTTTGTTTTCAGGAGACTTTTCAGAGAAAATCAATTTACCTTCTTTTGGATTCGCACCGATGATAGTGACGGCGAGTTTTGTCCCAACCAATTTGCGTAGTTCGTCGAGGATTTTATCTTTGTCTCCATCCGCAATCCTTGGGTAGTGTTCAGGTTTGAGTTGAGAAGCTGGGAGGAATCCAGAGATGCCCTGCCAGTTGATGATTAGACCACCTTTGTTCGCATCAGTGATAGGAAGTTCATAAATTCTCTTCGCATTAATCGCTTCTTCTGCTTCACTCCAAATGAGAGCTTGGCGAGCTTCTTTCAGAGAGATTTCGATATAACCCTCTTTACCTCCAATACCCACAACCTTGCCGGCGACGATGTCACCCACATTGATTTTCTTGATAATGTCGCGAGCATTTATAAATTCACGACCGAAAATTATACCCGTGCCGAATGGATGAAGTTCGATGAAGACAGCACCCTTGTCGATGCTGATAACTGGACCCTCTACTACATCATCTATAGATGGAGGAACAGCAGTATTTTTTACTATTTGACCCATCAAACTTGTATCTTCAGGAACGAGAACTTTTTCTTTCTTTATTTTTTCTTTTTTCAAATTATTGAGCCGAACTCGGTCCTTTGTCTCAGAGTGTTTGCCTAGACAGAAGGGGATAACGAGAACGGGGGTTGATAACTTGTTCCGCATGGGCGGAAGATGCCTAGATAAGGTATCAAAAAATGCAAAATTTTGCAATGGAAAACGCCCTATGGTGGGGGCGTGTGTGAATTGATGAAGGGGTGTGTTCCCATGGCGACCGACGGATTGCCGATCGCCACGGGGACATCGTTACCTTTGGGGAATTTCCAGTAAGGAAACTCAGTTCAGGGTGCAACTACGTTGACACTCAAGGAGCGCCAAGCTCGTTGTTCATGAACCGGGG
>JAHFOF010000008.1 GCA_023266935.1 bacterium
TTGTTTGTCCAGTATTATTTTCTTTCGTTGGGTACGTCCTGATGAAAAGAAGGGCCCTTAGCTTAGTTGGTAGAGCGCCTCATTTGCAATGAGGAGGTCACCGGTTCGAATCCGGTAGGGTCCACCAAATTTGATTTGCTTACTGTAGATCCACGAGGTTGATGATATGCCCGAGGAAATCTGAATCCTTCCAGCCAGTAGATTTGATGGATTCGGTCAGTTTAGATTCTGGATAAAAAGCGGGTTGAGAATCTGTTTCCAAGATATAAACTTTGCTTTTGGGGGTGACAATAAAATCCGAAGAAGAATAGTGTCGAAGACCGAGGATTTCATGAGCCGTCTTGGCGATCTCTTCAACTATTTTATTTTCGGCTGTAGAAAGTCCACCTGTAGGCATAAAAGCATAATACTTTTCTCCCCGAGCATCTTCGAGTACGACACAAGTCGCTTCCTTGCCTTTGATATGTTCTTCGACCAAAACCTTCGGTGAATGAGTCAGCGCTTCTTTGATAGCCAACTTTAATTCAGCGAGACTTCGAGTGAGGTGCAGACCTACTGATGAACCACTCGAAGCCGGCTTGACCACCACTGGTTGCAAATAATTTCTGATGATAGAAATAAGCGTATCGTCATTAAAATTTTCTTCAGTAATTAATTCGTGTTTAGGCGTAAGTAATCCATTAAAAAAATATTTCTCTTTGGCTCTTTCTTTATTAAACGCTTTGGCTGAAGACCTAGCGTCCGAACCAGTATGGGGTATCTTCAAATCCTCTAGAAACTTTTGAACTTGTCCGTCTTCGCCATATTTCCCATGAAGAGCATTAACCACGATGTCTAAATTTAAAACCGCTTTGTGCGGAGTTTTCCTTAGACCACCGATGTGCCAATCCCCTTCTTTGGAAATCAAAATATCAACCGGTTCGAATTTTTCTGGCATCGAACGAAGAATGGAGAGGACGTGTGCGCCGGTTTTCATCGAGACATCATATTCTTCTGATGGTCCGCCTCGCAAAACACCGATCTTTATTTTTTGTTTAGGAAAAATTCCCATACAAATATTATATCCTAAATTTTAAATGATTTTCCTCGAAGTTTCCTATGATACTGGATAGCGAATCTGTGTGCTTCAGAGTTTATATGCAATATCTCATGCTTATATTTGTCGATTAAAGTTTTTGACCCAAGAAAACCAGCTGGTCTGTGTCGTTCATCTTTAACCACAGAAACTACATCAATATTCAAACCTCGCTCTTTTAATACCTTCTTCGCGCTGTTTATTTGCCCAACTCCTCCATCTATTACTATCAAGTTTGGCGCTGACCACTCTGGATGGTTTAACCTTCTGTTCAAAATTTCAGCCAGATTGGCGGTGTCGTCTACACCCACCTTGCCCTTCACTCCACGAATTTTAAATTTCCTATAATCTTGAATTTTCTTTTCTCCATCCTCTATCACCGTCATCACTCCTGCTGTATTTTGTCCAGACAAATGTGCGATGTCGTACGCCTCGATTCTAAAAACAGCTTCTAGGTTAGAGCTTCTAGCTTCTAACTTTCTATTCTTAATTAGGGCTACATCTTGAATATGATTTAAAGCAAAGATGGTTTTTTTTATTTCTCCAGCCTTTTCGAACTCTCGATCTTTGGCCAAAGATTTCATTTCTCGTTCTAAAACTTTTATGAGTTGTTTTTTCTTGCCTTCAAAAAATAATTTCAGATGTCGAAGAATAATTTGATATTCTTTCTCTGAACAATCACCCGAACAAACTCCCGGGCAAAGACCGAGCTGAGCATTAAAACATGGATGCTTTGAACTTATTTTGCACTTATCTCTATATGGGAATATTTTTCTGATTATTCTAAGTGCTTCGCGAAGTTCAGAACCGTGAGGATAAGGACCAAAAACAGCTTTTAGCTTGAAACTTGAAGCTTGAAGCTTTAATTCTCTCCCGCGGATAACCAGAACCCGCGGGAATTTTTCTGCAGTGAGAACAACATAATTAAAACTTGTATTGTCTTTTTCTTTTGTATTATAAATTGGTTGATGCTTCTTGATCTCATTCGCTTCAAGGATTAAAGCTTCGAGTACTGAATCGGTTTGAATAAATTTTATACTTCTCGCTTCCTCAACCATTTTTACCAAAAGTGGCCCCCGAGTTTTCACCAAATCCTGACTAAAATAACTCTTTACTCTGTCTCTTAAACTTGTGGCTTTACCCACATATAGGATTTTTTTACCTGCCAGAAAAAAATACACACCGGGAGCATCTGGTAGTTTTATTTTTTTTAACTGTTGACTAATCATAAAATATATTTTAATCTAAATATAGACGTTGGGCAACGACCTAAACGGAGGCCACATGCCTTGTGCAATCGATGGTCGGGATGAACCAAAAGGTGATAAAATCGCCCGAGAACTAGTGAGAGAAATCAAGGTTCTTTTGAATCTCAACCCTTCACAAGTTGACACTCGGATCAAAACCACGGGCGAGACTGAAACCCGTCCGGCCAACAGTGAATAGTCCACGAATCATGTGGGCTATTTTTATTTCTTTTTTAAGGCTTTCCTTAAATACTGTCCAGTATAAGTATCTGTATTCGCCACTTCTTCTGGAGTTCCCTTGGCCACTAACTTCCCCCCTCCATCTCCTCCGTCTGGTCCAATATCCAAAACATAATCTGAACTTTTAATTAAATCAAGATTATGTTCGATAACCACCACAGTATTTCCTTTATCCACTAATTTTTGCAAAATTTCAATCAACTTTTTCACATCCTCATAATGCAGACCGATAGTTGGTTCATCCAAAAGATAAATAGTTTTCTGCATATGAGGACGATACAGTTCTGAAGCAATCTTTACTCGTTGAGCTTCTCCACCAGAAAGCGTGGTGGCTGATTGGCCAAGTTTAAGATATCCAAGCCCCACATCATCCATAGATTTAAGACGATCATAGATAGCAGGAATGTCCTCAAAAAAAGTAAGTGCTTCTTCGACAGTCATTTCTAAAACTTCAAAAATATTTTTGTGTTTGTATCTAACTTCCAAAGTTTCTTTCATAAATCTCTTCCCTCGACACACATCACAAGGCACATAAACTGTAGGAAGAAAATGCATTTCTACTTCTATCATGCCGTTACCCTGACACGTCTCACAGCGACCACCCTTTACATTGAAAGAAAATCTATTGGCTTTCCAACCACGCGCTCGAGCTTCAGTCGATTCTGCAAATAATTCTCGAATAAAAGTAAAGGCACCTGTATAAGTTGCCGGATTCGAACGTGGAGTTCGACCGATGGGAGATTGATCAATCAAAATGGCTCGACCAACATATTCACTGCCGGTGAATGATTGCGCATTAAAGGTTTGTGCACTTCTATATCTCTTGTCCAACCTCGCTTGAAGATTTTTATAAAGAATTTCATAAACAAAAGAAGATTTGCCCGAACCAGATACACCTGTCACAGTGACTAATCGTCCAAGAGGAACATCCACATTCAAATGTTTTATGTTAAATATTTTACCCGCACGAATTTGAATTGAACCTTTCTCTGATTCTCTACGTTTTTCTGGCACTTCGATTTTTTCTTCTCCACGCAAATATGCGAGGGTCAGAGATTTGCTGTCATTTTTCTTCGCTGTCAAAAGTGGTTCAAGAAAATCAGAAACGACAACTTTTCCTCCATGTATTCCTGCACCTGGTCCTATGTCCACGATATAATCCGAAGAATAAATAGTATCTTCATCATGTTCAACAATAAGTATGGTATTACCCAAATCTCTTAGATTTAGAAGGGTTTTTATGAGTTGGTCATTATCCTTAGCATGGAGACCTATAGTCGGCTCATCGAGCACATAAAGGGCTCCCACAAGCCCAGAACCGAGCTGAGACGCAAGTCTAATTCGTTGAGCTTCTCCACCCGATAGGGTGTGCGCCCGCCTGTCTAGAGTCAAATAATCGATACCCACATTTAGCATAAATTCTAACCTCGCTTCGATCTCTTTGGTCACCACTTTCGAGATGTTTTTTTCTCGAACAGTTAATTTAATTTTCTTAAAATATTCACTTGCTTCTCTAATAGACATCGCTGTTACATCCACAATATTTTTCCCTCCAATTAAAACATGCAGGGCTTCTTCTCTTAGTCTTTTACCCTTGCATCTTGGACAAGGTGTCGTGCCAAATAAATATTTTGTTCCTAAACCATTACAATCCGGACAAGCTCCGTGTGGTGAGTTGAAAGAAAATAACCTCGGTTCTATTTCAGGAAAAGCGAATCCATCTTTCGGACAGGACCACTTGGCTGACATCAAATATTCTTCTTGGTTCTCTTCTGTTTTTTTTGAAAGATCTTTGAACTTTAAAACCAAAAGTCCATCCGATTCATGAATAGCTTTTTCTATCCCTTCAGCCAATCTCTCTTCGGCCGTCTTCTTATCAGTTTTGAATTCATTCAGACTAATCGAATCAACGAGCACAGATATGCTGTGGGCTTTAGTTTTTGTAAGTTGAATTCTTTCTCGAAGTTTTTTCCTCTCTCCATCCACGAGAACTTCGCTGTACCCCTTGCCCAATAAATCATAGAGAAGTTGATAGTATTCTCCCTTTCTCCCACGAACAATCGGGGAAAAGATCTCGACATATGTCGGTAGATTTAATTTTTTGTCTTTAGGTTGAGCATCCAATTTTTCATTTATTTTTTCTAATACAAAGTTTTTTATTTCTTCATTCGAAAGTTTGTTTATTTCTTCACCACAAACCAAACAGTGAGGGTGCCCAATACGAGCAAACAAAATTCTTAAATAGTCATATATTTCTGTAATGGTAGCCACAGTTGAACGAGGATTGTTTGAACGAGATTTTTGATCGATGGAAATGGCTGGGGATAATCCACTGATCTCATCCACATCGGGCTTTTGCATTTGACGAAGAAATTGTCGAGCGTAAGAAGAAAGTGATTCTACGTATCTACGCTGACCTTCGGCAAAAATAGTATCAAAAGCTAAAGACGATTTTCCTGAACCAGAAAGTCCAGTGAAAACAATCATTTTGCCACGAGGTATCTCAACCGTGATGTTTTTAAGGTTGTGGGTACGCGCTCCCTTTATGATGATTAGATTTTCTTTTTCTTGGCTCATATACCTAAATCCCCCACGGTTTGGTCCATGGGGTTATGCACGGATGAATCATAACATTATTCACCCCCCATTGACTACAGTCAGCAAAAATATTATTTGTTATCCACCTTTTTACTTTTTTCATTAAGTTGATGGTGGTATTTTTATATTAGGATTGTTCGTTCACTCGTTTTCTGGAGACCAAATCACTCATGTGTGGTCTGAAAGAAAGGTGCCATGATGGGAAGGAAGGATTCGACTCTCAAGCTGAGGCGAATGCCAAGGCTCAAAGCCTCAACCACAAAAGGCATGGGGAAAATGCGGGTTATAAATGTCCGTATTGCTCAAAGCATCATGCGGGACGAATAACCCAAAAAGAACTGACCCAGATTCGACACTTGAATTATCACAAACCTGATCGTCAAGTTCGCCCTCCCCATCGACAATGTATTCAATGCAAACAGTATGCATCTCGAGTCGCCTAACACAGGCGACTTTTTTATTTGATTTCTATTTTTGGGAGGTGTAAGGTAAGAAAAGGCAATCTTTCTCTTCAACCGATGGAGGCACCATGCCAGACACATTGGCTTCGAGGACGGACGTTCAAGCCCTAGCCAGGGCAATCATGATGTCAAGATTTGTTGCAGTGGCATACCTGAATAGTGTCCGAGATGACACGGGTATCACTGATGAACAAAAACAGGCAAGGGATGACTTCACAACAAGGCTCAATGTATTGGCACGCACTCCTGTGCGTGACAGCATGGCAGAAGAAATCCGCGCTTTGATTTTGTTCGAGCAGGCCAAATCTCCACCAGAATGCTTTGATCAGGAACTCGCTCGGATCGCTATTCGCAGGCTCGCCGACTTCTTCCCCAAGTTCCCCAAGACCGCCTAAGGCGGTCTTTTTATTTCTTTGGTCTAATTTTCATCAGCTTTCCCTCCAAAATTTTGATTTCGTCTCGAATAATAGCCGCGGATTCAAAATCCAAATCTCGAACTGCATTCTCCATCTCCTCCATCTTCGCTTTAATAAGTTTCTTTGGATTCTTCTCAAACAACAGCGCATCTGTTTCTAGAAGTGTGTCTACTGCATGATGGTGTTCCCTCTCCAAAGTATCGGTGATGTCTTTAATCTTTTTAATAATAGTTTTTGGAGTAATGTTGTGTTTTTTATTATAAGCCACTTGTATTGTTCTACGCCGAGTAGTCTCGTCCATAGCTCGCTTCATGGAGTCAGTTACTTTGTCTGCATAGAGAATCACTTTGCCTTCGATGTTTCTGGCTGCACGGCCAATGATTTGAATCAGTGAAGTTTCAGAGCGTAGAAATCCCTCTTTATCTGCATCTAAAATCCCAATGAAAGTGACTTCGGGCAAATCCAAACCTTCTCTCAATAGATTAACTCCGACCAAGCAGTCGAATTCTCCACGGCGGAATGCAGTGAGAATTTCTATACGTTCAATGGTTTTAATCTCACTGTGTAGATAACGCGCTTTAATTTTTCCACCGCTTTTAGCGGGGTCCCGTCCTTGGCGGTGATTTTCTTTTAAATACTCGGCGAGGTCTTCGGCCATGCGTTTGGTCAGAGTAGTGGCTATCACTCGCCCTCCTTTCTTCACCGCTTTCTCTGTCTCAGATATAAAATCTTGAATCTGTCCCCCGTATTTATTTCTGCTTTGTACTGGTCTGACTTCTACTTCTGGATCTATTAATCCTGTTGGTCGAATCACTTGCTCTACAACATTAGTACTATATTCCTTCTCATATTTACCCGGAGTAGCTGAAGTGAAAATCACTTGCCCAACTCGCTTCTCGAATTCTTTAAAGGTTAGTGGTCTATTATCCCGGGCACTAGGAAGCCTGAAGCCGTGTTCAACCAACGTGTCCTTGCGCGATTTGTCTCCAGCGTACATCCCAGCGATTTGAGGTACAGCCACATGCGATTCATCAATAATGGTTAGGAAGTCTGGGGTACCGTCTTTCTTGTGGGGAAAATAGGAGAGCAAAGTTTCTGGAGCTTCGCCGGCTTTCTTGCCTGAGAAATGTCTCGAATAATTCTCTATCCCATTGCAATAACCAATCTCTCGAATCAAAGCCAAATCATATGAAGTTCTACGTTTTAATCTATCTGCCTCTAGAATCTTACCCTCTTTTTTAAATAATTTAAGTTGTTCTTCTAATTCAACTTTAATACTTTCAAACGCGCGCTTCTGATTGTCATCACTTGTGATGAAGTGCTTGGCCGGGAAAAGAAAAAAAGTCTCAGGTTCACTAATAATTATTCTAGAAACAGCATCAATTCTTTTTATTGAATCAATTTTCCCTTCGGCGATTTCTATACGATAAATCATTCGCTCTCCTGTAGGCATTATTTCTATGGCATTACCGAGCGCTCGAAACGTGCCTGGCTTCACATCCGCATTAGTGCGAGTGAAATGAATACGAACCATCTCTCGAATAAAATCTGAACGAGAAATTTTGTCACCCTTTGTTATTTTTAAATTCACTTTTTCATATTCCTCAGGAGAACCCAAACCATAAATGCAGGAAACCGAAGCCACGATGATCACATCCTTCCTCGTCAGCAGAGCTTGAGTTGAGGCATGTCGTAGTCGATCAATCTCTTCGTTAATCATCGCCTCCTTCTCTATATATGTATCTGTGATGGGCATGTAGGCCTCTGGCTGATAGAAATCATAATAAGAAACAAAATAATGTACTGCATTTTCAGGGAAAAATTCTCTGTATTCCTGAGCGAGCTGAGCGGCAAGGGTTTTATTGTGAGCAATGACCAAAGTTGGCTTGCCTATTTTCTCTATCACATTCGCCGCAGTGAAAGTTTTGCCCGAGCCAGTCACACCCAAAAGAGTCTGGTATTGCAGACCCTTCTCTAATCCACTGAGGAGTTCCTTAATCGCCTTCGGCTGATCCCCCGCTGGTTTAAAATCATTTTTAATCTTGAATGCTGACATTTGCCTAGAATATAGCACAATGTTTATTTTTTGTATTTTGAAAGAAAATCTTTTTTATATTCCTCAAAATTACCATCCAAAATCGCTTGGCGCATTTTTTTCACTAAATTAATGATGAAATATAAATTGTGAATTGAACCAAGGGTTGAAGCGAGCATTTCGTGCGAGCGATAAAGGTGTGACAGGTAGCCGAGCGTATAATTCTTGCAAGTCGAACATCCACATTCCCTATCAATTGGTTCGTGCGAATCTACGAATCGTGCATTGCCAATATTTATCACACCACTATTTGTATAAAGTCCCCCACCACGTGCACGACGAGTGGGTGCCACACAATCGAACAAATCCACTCCGTTCTCCACCCCCATGAACAAATCTTCTGGTTCTCCGATTCCTAACAAGTGTCTAGGTTTTTCTTTAGGTAATATCTCATTCACCCATTTCACCGCTGTTTCCATATCCTCCTTAGCAAAACTGCCCCCAATCCCAAAACCATCAAAATCCAATGATGAAATATATTCTGCAGATTTTTTCCTGAGTGATTCTTCTCTGCCTCCTTGGACTATCCCAAACAGGGCTTGGGACTCAGAATTTGGTTTTGATTTATGATATTCCAAACTTTTCTTAGCCCATCTGTGTGTTCTGTCTAATGCTTCTTCTTGATATTCAAATTTTTCAGTTGGAGAAGTACATTCATCAAAAGCGAAAATAATATCTGCTCCCAAATTGTGCTGGATCTCAATAGATTTTTCTGGAGTGATGTAATGAAGCGAACCATCTATATGCGAACGAAAAGAAACTCCGTCTGTTCCGATGGTGGCCAGACGAGGAATATCTCCTTCATTCGAGCGTTCAGAAATAAGGAGTGATGGATCAGTAATAGAAACAACTTTATTAAGGTTCTTCCCATAAGCTGCGCCCAAGGAGAAAACTTGATATCCTCCGGAGTCAGTCATAAGTGGTCCATGCCAATTCATAAACTTGTGTAACCCACCAAAACTTTTTATCTTTTCATCACCAGGTTGAAGATATAAATGATAAGTATTTGCCAACACCACTTCTGCTCCTGTAGAAATAATCTGCTCCGGAGTAAGAGCTTTCACTGTGCCTTTTGTCCCTACACTCACAAACGCAGGAGTATTTATGATTCCGTGTGGTGTTTCTAAAAAACCGGCACGCCCGAGTTCACCTTCGAGTTCTTTTTCTATAATAAATTTGATCGGATTCATTATTGACAATATATAGGTAAAAGCGTAATTTGAAAACAGAACGTTCACTCCAATCGGAGCGTGAAATGTCACCCAAAAGAACGATTAAAGAAAACATCGAGATCGGGAGCAGAGAATCACTTCGAGATGCCTGGATCGAAATGCAGAATGAAGCTGATTGCAACGACATCAAAGCTCACCCGCTTTACAAAGCTCTGATGAGCAGAGCACAAGCTTTGACGATTGGCTCTAAACAAAAAACATCTGCAAAACTCGAATGGCCAACTGAGCCAATCGATGAAAGTATTTTCATCGGTAGACCACAATTCTAGCGACACAACTCGTGTCGCTTTTTAATTATGATTATATTGCTTATCTTTTTGCAATAATTGATTTTTTATAAACGTCTAAATGTTCTAGGGCCACTCCAGTACCTTTGGCTACACAATATAGAGCATCTTTGGCCAAGACAGCTTTCACTCCGGTTCGTCTAAAAACTAATTCGGGAAGATGGCGAAGCATAGAAGAACCCCCCGTCATGATAATTCCTCGATCAATGATATCTGAAGAAAGTTCTGGTGGAGTTTCTTGAAGCACATCTTTAATCGCCTTCACCATCTCACGAAGTTCTTTGCTAATGGCTTTTGTTATTTCGTTTGATTTTATTTCTACCGTACGAGGCAATCCCAAGACATAATCTCTTCCTTTCACGCTCATCACTAATTCTTCATCGAGAGGTACAGCCGAACCAATAGTAATTTTTATATCCTCCGCAGTTTTATCTCCCACAGCAAGGTTATAAGTCTTCTTCATATAATCAACGATAGAAGCATCAATTTTATTTCCCGCAACTTTGACCGAAGTAGACGCCACAATTCCTCCCATGGAAATCACCGCTACATCTGTCGTGCCTCCTCCGATATCCACGACCATGTGTCCTGCCGCTTCTTGAATCGGGATACCAGCTCCAATGGCCGCGAGGATTGGTTCTTTGACCACATAAGCATTCTTAGCCCCCGCTTTCATCGCCGCTTCAACCACTGCTCGCCTTTCGGTTGAAGTCACACCAGCTGGAACAGAAACTAAAACTTCTGGTTTAAAAATATTCCATTTACCTAAAGATTTATTTATATAGTATCTGAGCATCGCTTCGGTCACTCGATAATCTGCAATCACTCCGTCTTTCATCGGTCGATAAGCGATGACATTTTCTGGAGTTCGACCAATCATAATCTTCGCTTCTGCTCCGATAGCCAAGATTTTGTTGTCGTCTTCAGAGACAGCAACTACTGATGGTTCATTCAAGACAATTCCCACATCAGGAACAAAGACCAAAATATTAGTTGTACCTAAATCTATACCAAGTTTTTTGGTTCCAAAGACACTCATGGCATTATGATACTATAGCCATATGAAAGAAAGCGAGCCAAAGGTGGCCACTATTATCCCTATCATAAAGGGTTTACCGAAGGCGACACTATCATATTTCACCAAGGAAGACCTGAAAATCGGAACATTTGTGAAAATTCCTCTTCGTGGTGGTAACGCTCTGGGAATCGTCTCAAGTATTTCTGATGCTCGCGAAAATAAAGTTAGTATAAAAAAAGCCTCTTTTTCTTTAAAAAAACTTTCCTCAACCAAAAATGAAGGGGGTTCCAGATTGCCTGCTTCTTTTATTGTCGCCGCTGAAAAGACAGCAGATTTTTATGCAACAACTATCGGAAATATTTTAGGAGCTTTAATTCCTAAATTTTTTTTAGAAAACCCAAATCTAATTAATTCTTCAAACGATTTGTCTTTAGGAGAACCTAAGAAAGAATTTTTATTAATCCAATTAAATCATGATGAGAGATTTCAAGAATATAAAAGTTTAATTAGAGAATCTTTTGCTAGAAAAAAATCTATCCTATTTTGTGTCCCTACTCACGAAGAAGCCCTCCAGGCTTTCGATTTCTTTTCCCAAGGTATTTCGACTTATTCCTTTTTAACTTCAAACAAAAGCCCCAACCAATTAAAGGAAATTCTGAAAAAAGCCCATCAAAGTGACCACCCGATCCTTTTTATCACCACCCCCGCCTTTCTCTCTTTTAATCGAACGGATTTAGAAACTATTATTTTAGAAAGAGAAAATTCTCGTTCATACAAAACTTTAACTCGCCCATTCATCAATATAAAAAATTTCTTAGAATATTATGCTCGAGAATCAAATAAAACCCTTATTCTCGGTGATTCAGTATTATCTCTCGAGACTCTATATAAAGAAAAGCAAGGAAAATATGCCGAACTTTCTCCCCTAAAATGGAGAACTTCTAGCGATTCACATTCAACTTTGGTCGATATGAAGAAGACGATTAGACAAAATGAAGGGGGTAAGGTCGAGTTTGAAATCTTCTCTCCCGAGATGAGAAGTATGATTAAAAAAGCCGTTTCAGAAAAAAGAAAGGTTTTTCTCTTTGGTGTTCGCAAAGGTCTAGCTCCATCGACAGTCTGCTCTGATTGTGGATCCGTATTGGCTTGTGAAAACTGCGGAGCACCAGTAGTTTTACACAACGCTTCCAAATCAGATCGAATCTATATTTGTCATGCTTGTGGAGCCAAAAGAAGCGCTGAAACAAGATGTGATACTTGTCAGAACTGGAACCTTTCGCCTCTTGGTATAGGGATCGACCGAATAAGAGAAGAAATAACCAAACTTTTTTCTAACACACCTGTTTTCGTTTTGGATAAGGAACATGCAAAAACAGCCGTTCAAGCATCAAAGATAGTAAAGTCATTTGCCGGTGAAAGGGGTGGAATAATCATCGGCACAGAAATGGCTTTTTTGTATCTTAAAAAGATACCTTACGTGGGATTGATTTCATTGGATTCTCTTTTTTCTATACCAGATTTTGGAATAAATGAGCGAATTTTTTATCTGGTTACTAGACTGCTGGAAATTGCGGAGACCGAAGCCATCATTCAAACCAGGAACATCGGCAAACAAATCATTCAATTTGCTGAATCTGGCAGTATCCTTGATTTTTATCGTACTGAAATAGAAGAACGCAAGGATTTGAGTTACCCTCCATTTTCTCTTTTTATAAAAGTAACCACAGACGGCACACCGTCTGAAATAGAAAAGAAATTTGTTTTATTGAAAAATTTATTTGTAGATCAAAAACCTAACTTTATTAAAGGTAGAGGTATGAAAACTAATAGATTAAGTTTGTCCATGATCCTCAGACTATCAAGGGAAGATTGGCCCAAAGAAAATCTGAGAGAAAAACTACTTTTGCTTCCAACCGATTTTTTGATTAAAGTAGACCCTGAGAGTATCCTATGAAAACCATTATAGTAAACAAAGACGCCCCTGTACTTCGAGAAATAGCCAAGCCGGTGGCTATTGGTGATATAAAAGGCAAAAAGATTCAAGACATTTTAAAGCGAATGAAAATCGCTTTAAAACGAGAGGATGATGGTGTGGCTATAGCCGCTCCACAAATAGGTGAAAGTTTGAGGATATTTGTTGTGAGCGGACGAGTCGTCTCTCTGATAAATCAAAATTCTGAACAAAAGGAAACTTTCCCAGACATCGTTTATATTAATCCAGAGATAATAAAATATTCTAAAAAGAAAAAGGGTGTGGAAGAAGGATGTCTTTCTGTTCGTTGGCTTTATGGTTTAGTAGAAAGGAGCGAGAAGGTTACTATCCGAGCTTATGATGAACAAGGAAAGAAATTTACAAAGGGCGCATCTGGACTCCAAGCACAAATATTTCAACATGAAGTTGATCACTTAAATGGTATTCTCTTTATAGATAAAGCGGAAAATATAGAAAATCTACCTCCTCGACCTAAGAAAAAGAAAAATGAAAAAAGAAATTAGATTTGTTTTCTTTGGATCATCTTCATTCTCTGTTGAAGTGCTTGATGTTCTTGAAACCAATGAATTATCTCCCGTAGCTGTAGTAACTCTGCCGGATAAACCAAAGGGTAGAAAACTTATCTTGACTGAAAATCCAGTGAAAACTTGGGCCAAAGAAAGGAACATAAAAGTAGTAGAAAATATCGAAGGTATAAAAGCCGACATTTTCATTGTCGCTTCGTACGGTAAAATTCTCCCTAAAGATTTGATTTTTACTCCAAAATTTAAAACTTTAAATATCCACCCTTCTCTCCTCCCCAAACTTCGAGGCCCAGCTCCTATCCAAGATGCGATTTTAAATGAAACCGAAACTGGAGTAACCATCATGCTTTTGGATGAGAAGATGGACCATGGACCAATACTCGCTCAAAAGAAAGTTTCGTTCTCAAAATGGCCAGACAAATATACGGTGATAGAAAAAACCTTGGCTCAAGTAGGAGCAGAACTTTTAATTGAAATCCTTTCAAAATGGCTCGAAGGAAAAGTGGAAGAAAAACCTCAAGATGAATCTAGAGCCACCTTTACTCATATGATAAAAAAGGAAGATGGATTAATCGATTTTAATGACTCGGCTGAAACAAATCTAAGGAAAATTTATGCTTATGAAGTTTGGCCAGAAGCGTATTTCTTTTTTGATAGAAAAGACGGCAAAAAAATCAGAGTGATAGTAAAAGAAGCTGAAATTGTAACCGATGAAATTCACTTTCTGTCTGTTATCCCTGAAGGCAAACGAGAGATGAGTTGGGAAGATTTTTTAAGAGGAAATCGATAACTACTTTAAATTTGTGCTGTGCTTGGGAGGAACCCAAGTATAGTTTTCTGCATCAGTAGGCACATAGACATCCGCTGAAGCTTGAATAGATACACGCTGGAGAAAAACCAACATACAAGCAATAGCCATTCCCCCAATCAGAACAAAAGCTGAAACCCACGTCGCTGCTCTTTGTCTCAAATATTGCATCATCATTTTGATTTTTTTCTAAAAGCTTTTATTCTATTAAATCCTGCACTGGTCGTATCTGCGATACCCTTAATCATATATTTCACCGCTCTCTGCCCTTGGCGAAGCAGTCTGATGTGTCTGCCTTTCGTGCTGATTATCTTTCGAGAAACTTCATCTTCTACGAGATCGATGGCTGTATATAAATCCTCGGCTTCTTTGGTGACATATAAATCAACCCCGCCTCCACTCATCCTGACTTCTGCTCTAAACACTTCCCCGCCTTTGTGGTGCTTGGTGGTTTTGCCCACTTCCACTTGGGTAGTGACTACAGAATCTTTATTTAAATATTTTTCTATTGAAGAAATCCTTTTATAAACATAATCTCGAATCGCATCCGTGAGAGCTATACCTGTGGCTTTTATATTTATATTCATATTAATAGCTTACCAAATTTTATTAATTAAAAATATTTAACAAATATTGATCTATTTCTCTTTGATCCAAATCGTAGAAATATTTACCTTCATTATGGAGCTTGGTCGCCAGTTCTACTCCAACGAACCTCCAGTGCCAAGGTTCATAAACATAATAACCATTGCCTTCAGGGTACGAGAGGATAAAACCATACTTATAAGCATTCTTCGTCAGCCACGCATATTCTGGAGTTTTAGAAAAACCAGAAAATGTCTCCCCCACCTTCGGAGTAGTAAAATCAATTGCTGTACCAAGTTGGTGTTCAGAATACCCTTGTTCGGCTGAAAATTGATTCGCTCCCAAACCATAATTAAATTTGTAAGCTGATTTTAAAACACTTTGAGTGCCGAATGAACGATAAGCAGAAATAACCAAAAGACTTTGTCCATCTTGAAATGAATAACCCATCAATTTTTCTAAATATGATTTGATGTTTGTGTGAATTTGAAGAACTTTGTCTTTTTTATATAAAGACGAGGTGGCGATATTTGAAAGACTTTTGGGTATATAGTTTTCATTTAAAAAATAAACCTTAGAATATTTTTCTAAAAGCTGTTTATCAGTCTCCGCAAGTTTTTGTAGATTTCCAACTGTGCTCGCTATCTCCCCCACCTTGTTTCCATATTCGTTCACAATGTTCTGAGCTTCGGCTACCTTTTCTGAAAGGTTTATGTTTTGTCCTCTTTGTTCTAAAAGTGAACTTTGGGCAATTTTAAGATTTTGAATTAAAAGTTCGTTCTGTTGTTTGAGGTTTAAAAAAGTATAAAGACCATAACTCAGGATACTCACTAGCACCAACCCTCCGATCGGGATGAGTAGACCTTTAGTATTTTGTTCAGAGAGAAAGTTCTTCAAGGAGTTTATTATAACATGCTGGTTTGATTGAAAACTATTATCTGATATCATTTCAACATTCCGCGATACCCGCCCGACTGAACGATGCCAGTCGTTCGGGCGGGGCTCAGTTCTGAGCGTTTCGCGGATTAAATAATATTCCGCGATAGCTCAGTCGGTAGAGCGCCTCCCTGTTAAGGAGGATGTCCCAGGTTCGAGCCCTGGTCGCGGAGCCAAGAGCAATTCTAGTGTTATAATTTCTCGATGTTTTATCATTATCTTTTTGGTTGGCTGGGAGCATTCTTTTTTGCTATTTGTGCCATCCCTCAAGCGTTGCAAACTTATAAAACAAAGATGGCGGGAGATTTATCCATGTTGTTTTTATTATTTTGGTTGCTTGGCGAAGCGTTCACGATGTTTTATATAATAGTGGATGATTCTTTGGTTGGAGTGAGTCATTTTCCTTTATATGCGAACTATACTGCAAACATGATACTGGTTTTATACCTAGTTTACGCAAAGAAGTTTTATAAAGACTAGTGGTGGTAGCAGGTTTATTTCTTCTATTCAAAGGTAAATCTGTTCCTCGTTAAGTTACTGTCCGATATCTTGAAAGATTGTTGTAGAAATACTTTTGATAATTTGTTCAAGATTAGTCAAATCTTTGCCTTCAGTCATAATACAGAAAGAATACGACCCGAGACCATGATTAGCAAAAACAATTCCACAATCATGAAGCTGGTTTAATATTACTTGATTGGTTGAAGGATCAACTATTTCCCGTTCACCAAATTTATCTGCCACAGATATATTTTGGGGAATCACAGCCGAAGCACCATTACTGAAAGTATTCTTCGAAAGGTCTTCGAGAATTGAATTAGAATATTTGCGTGAAAGAAAAGAAGCATTATAAAGGGTTCTAAAAATACCAGCATATTCTCTAGCTGTTATCAGGTTTTCTGTTTGATTTACTGATTTAGGTTGAAGACCTAAAATAAAAAGTATTTTTTGGAGATAATCATA
>JAHFOF010000009.1 GCA_023266935.1 bacterium
AGACAGCGAAGAATGGTTTTGAATTAGCCGAGTTTGATTTAAAGCAACGCGGGGCCGGAGAATTATATGGGAGAAAACAGTGGGGACTAAGCGACCTCGCGATGGAAGCCATCAAAAACATCAAAATGGTTGAAGCTGCTCGGCTAGAAGCAACCAAGATTATCGAATCCGACTTATCATTAAAAAAATACCCAGAATTAAAAACCCGCCTTGAATCCTCAAAAGAAAAAATCCATTTTGAATAATTTTATAGCCCTTGACTTTTAGATATAAAGTGTGATATAGTATAAAGAGTTCACTGGTCTTTCAACCACAACACCATCTTAGAAGGAGCTCTACATGCGTCTGCGTTCGCCTTTCCTTATGGTGCTCGCTTTGGTAATCTCCACCAGCGCCTGTTCGTCGGAGAAGATCTTCGCTCCCGACGCGTCAGCGAGCCTTGTGCTCCCACCGTTCGTGTCCCAGACCATGGGCATCTACGCCCTGCAGAGTCCCGGCCAGAACTACATCGTCATGAATACTCCGGTCGGAGTCGACCCCGTCGTCGACTACACCATCGAGAACACGACGGCGAACAATCCGGGCATCAAGGTGGAGCTCTTCCGGACACCCGATCAGTCCGCTCCGTGCTTCGGTAATGATTGCGCGAAGACGGTGTGGAGAATCGAGACCCTCGTGTCCTCGATCAGCGTCGGCGAAGCCAGGGTGACAGTCTGGCTTCGCAACAAGCCGACGGAGAAAAGCTCATTCAGGGTCATCTCATACGACCCGTGGAGCAAGGGTTAGTATAGTTGTGGTAAATACCCCCGCGAGCACACGCTCGCGGGGTTTTCATTTATAAAATTTGTTTTGAATAAAGCTAGATTTTGCTATAGTATGTTTCTTATCCGCCCTTAGCTCAGTTGGTTAGAGCATCGAGCTTATACCTCGAGGGTCCCACGTTCGAATCGTGGAGGGCGGACCAAAAAATCGTGCTAATATTTATTAGATGAATTACAACATTCTAGCGGACGCGACTGCGGTCACACACATCACTGTTGTTTTCCTCGTCCTCATCGGGATACTCATCAGCATTAGATACAAAAGATTTCGTCCGTGGGAATCCCTCACCCTTGTCGTCGTAGTCATCCTCTGGTCCATATATGGGAACTGTCCTCTAACCATAGTAGAAGAACATTTTCGAACGCTCGCTGGCAATCCGTCGGGCATCACTTCGATTGGATTCCTCCCTTTTTATGCTCATAAACTTTTTGGATTAAGTTTGCTCAGCTCGACTGTGGTTCGAAGTACGTATTTCACTGGAGGGATGTTCACTCTCGCTTCCATAGAATGGCTCAGCCCGTATGTGAATATGGAATTATTTAAATTGAGAAAATTGTTAGGAGTAAAACCAAATAAATCATCTGTGAATAAACGACTTGCTAGTAAAAGAAATGTTCGTGCTAGAATATAAGTGGTTATAAATAATTTTAAAATATGAAATTACACAAGATTGCATTCATTCTTCTAGTTATCGGAGGTTTGAATTGGCTTCTCGTTGGTTTGATCTCAGGATGGGACCTCGCCAGCTACATCGGAGCTTCAATAGCTCGCATCGTTTACATCCTCGTTGGTCTCTCAGCCCTTTATGAAGTTTTCACTCACAAAGGAAACTGCAAGGCGTGCGATAAGGGAGGAATGTAATATATGGCAATAGGATATTAGTCCAATACAAAAGCCCCGCATCTGCGGGGCTTTTGTTATCCTGTGGTTACGCCTGATGTTCTAGGTCCATTTTCTTCTTCGGCTTTATCCCATTAGCAATTAAGATATCTTCAAATTCTTTTTGCTCGATGGTTTCTACTTCGATCAGTCGAGTGGCTATCGCATCCAAAACTTTTCTATTTTTAGTTACTGTTTTCAGTGCAATCTCTTCGGCTTCTTTCATTATTTTTGAAACTTCGGCATCTATTTCTGCACTTACCTTTTCTGAATATTCCTTGCTTCCGATTGGAGAACCATAAATCGGTCTGCCACTCGCCTCTTCTAGGGCGATTGGCCCGAGTGCATCACTCATCCCATACTTAGTCACCATGTCTCGAGCGAGGGCAGTAGAAACTTGAAGGTCGTTTGATGGGCCGGTAGTTAAATCATTGAACAAAAGCTTTTCGGTCACATATCCTCCGAGAGCCACAGTGATGTCTGCGAGGAATTCTTTCTTGGATTGAAGTTTAGTATCTTCGAGTGGAAGTTTGAGCACGTATCCAGCTGCTCGTCCTCGAGCGATGATAGAAATCTTGTGGACCGGATCTGCATAAGGCAAAACAGAAGCGATGACCGCATGTCCAGCTTCATGATATGCAGTTAATTCTTTTTCTTTCTTAGACAAAATATGCGAACGACGTTCTGGACCGAGCATCACCTTCTCTATAGAACGAATCAAATCGTATTGAGAAACTTTGTTTCTGTTTTCTCGAGCAGCGAGTATCGCTCCTTCGTTCATGAGTGAATACAAATCTGCTCCAGAAAATCCTGGGGTGCGTTCGGCGATTAAAGCCAAGTTCACATCTTCAGCAAACGGCTTTTGTCTAGAATGAATAGCTAAAATCTCCTCACGATCCTTGCGGTCTGGGAGGTCGAGGGTCACCCGACGATCAAAGCGTCCAGGTCGAAGAAGGGCTGGGTCCAAAACATCTGGACGGTTGGTGGCGGCCATCACGATCACCTTCTCATTCGGTTCAAAGCCGTCCATCTCAACCAAAATTTGGTTCAAAGTTTGTTCGCGTTCATCGTTACCTCCTCCCACTCCTGCACCACGAACTCGCCCAACAGCATCTATCTCATCTACGAAGATGATGGCTGGAGAAGATCTCTTGGCCATATCAAATAAATCTCGCACCCTCGAAGCACCAACTCCTACGAACATCTCTACGAATTCAGAACCAGAGATAGAGAAGAAGGCCACACCCGCTTCTCCAGCTACTGCTCGAGCGAGCAAAGTCTTGCCTGTCCCCGGAGCACCCATGAGGAGAATGCCTTTGGGAATTCTCGCGCCGATTTCTAGAAACTTTTTAGGATTTTTTAGAAAATCGACAATTTCTGCAAGCTCTTCTTTCGCTTCCCTCGCTCCAGCGACGTCTTTAAAAGTCACTTTGTTCAATTTATCATCTGGAGAAATCATGCGAGCTTTGGATTGTCCGAAAGTCAGAGCTTGAACTCCTGCGCCCTTTACTTGTTTAGAAATAAACCAAAGGAAAAAGGCGATGAATAAAAGTGGAAGGATAACTGGAGCGAGGTTCGCGAACCAATACAAGAATCCTTGATCATTCACCACATCTATTTTCACCGCGGACAATGCAGTCGGAGAAACATTATAATTTTTAAGCGTAGTAGAAAGGGCTGTGCCTTCTTCTTTTTTGGAAATCTTTTCAGTTTTGTCTTTATAAATAATTTCGAGGTCATCACCTTTGATGTTTATTGAGGTAACTGTTTGAGCAGAAATATTTGCGGCTAAATCTGAAAGTGAGACGACTTCTTTCTTCTTGGTACTCGAGATGGCCGAATAAGAGCCGATAAGTAAGAAGAAAACAAGCAAAGCAAGGGCTACCTGGCTAAACAGGCCATTTGGGCCCTTTTGGACCTTTATTATTATCTTTTTTGGAGATTTTGGCTTCGGCATAGACCAACATTATACTGAAAAACCCGAATTTGGCTACATTGGTAATTCTTCGTTTGCCGCAAATATAGCTCTAGGTTTAAGACTACCAACAGCCTCTTGTGTTGCTACAATAATTCGTCTTTGACCACCGAGATTTTTTTCTACTTCAGTAAAACCTATTATTTTACACCTGTAAGAGCCCGCATATCCCCTGAATGTGAGCCTTATCTCTTGACCTACACGAAACTCTCGATCGTATGATATCGCAATATATTTTTTTATGGCCTTATCAAGAAAAATATGCTCACCGCCTTCCATTTCCATCTCTTCAAATCTTTCTTTTTGCTCAGTCTCTTCCTGTTGTTTTTTGTGCTCCATTAAAGCTGGGTCTTGTTTTTCTGCTTCACTCAATAATTCCTGATCATGTTTCTTTTCTAATTCTTCTCTTTTGCGTTTAAAATTATGATAAAGATTCTGGTCTGATTTACGTATACCTTCCATAAATACATCTCGATCTTTTTTATCTAAACTTTCATATATAGCTTCAATTTGCTCTGCTTTATCTATTGTTTTTAACTGTCCTTCTCTTATACTCACAAGTGATTCGATATCTTCGTCCATTTTCCTTCTGCTTGCTTCAAGTTCACCATTTAATCCTTCTTGGAGGTGACCAACTTCTGCATCAATTGTCTTGAACTCTTCAACTTCTTGCTTTAATTTTTCATTCTCATTTTTAAATTTATTGAGTTCTCCCAGGTCTTCCTCTATTTCTCTTATATACCTAGAAATTTCCCATAATTCATTACTCCTTAGATTTGATCTTCCTTGTACGGATTTAAGTTCATCTTTTAATTTGGCCAAGTTTGATCCCTCCATAATACCTTCTATTGCAGAGGGGTTATTAAGATTTCTACTTATCTCCAGTACGGCTACTTTTATTTTTTCCTCTAATTCTATTACTTGAATTTTCAGTGTATTGTACTCATCCACATATCCAATTTCTTTCTTTTTGTATGATTCTAATAAAACTTCGAGTTTGGACTTGTATTCCTCAATTTTTCTATTTCTATCCAACGTCAAGGCTTCGGCTTTTTCTTCAATTCTATCTGCGTCGCTGGGTATTTCTGGACTTGGTGTCTTAGACATATCTAAACTATATCAAAACAGACTTATTTTGCTATCATTGATTCATGGCCAATCTTGCCCACAATTCGAAAGCTAAGTTCGACTACGAAATACTCGAAACCTTCACCGCAGGGCTCGAGCTTCTTGGAGCTGAAGTAAAGTCTGTGCGTGGAGGAAAAATGAACTTGGCTGGTTCATTTATCGGAGTTCGTGGACACGAAGCATATCTCCTCGGAGCAGAAATCCCTCCGTATCAACCAAAAAATTCTCCAGAAAATTATGACTCGACTCGCCCAAAGAAACTTCTCCTTACAAAATCAGAGATAGAAATGTTGTCCACGGCCGAAGGAACCAAAGGCTTGACAATCGTCCCATTATCGGTGTATAATAAAGGTAGGTTCATCAAGCTCGACCTCGCGGTCGCCAGGGGCAAGAAGAAATTCGACAAGCGTCAGGCGATTAAAAAGCGAGACGTCGAGCGGGACCTGAAAAAAGTTTTATAAGTTGAAAAGTTTGGGAAGTTGAATAAGTTTAACTTCTTAACTTAATCCTTATTAAACTTCGTAACTTTACATAGGGGGATGATCGGCCTAGACAAGGAGATCAAACGGACTGATGCGCAGAGGAGCCGAAGTGACTCCTTAATCCGCTTCAAAACTCAACTGCAAAATCACCTTTTGCTCGAACATCACCATACTTCGGTATGAATGATTTCAAGTTCGCTTTCGCTCGAGCTTAATACTCGCGAAGGTGCATGGCTCAACAGAGTGTCTCGTGCTGTAGATGCTGTGGAATATTCGGGACTCTGAAATGAAATCTCCTCGATTCGTTTCTAAACTTAGAGGATAGAGAGTGAAGGGCTTTCGTTTGTTTTGTACCTTTACTCTCGAATCAAATGAAGCAATCTACTCTGCGTAGATCTCAATCCGTTCTCACTTTGCACGGCGGTTCGATTCCGCCCATCTCCACAATTTCAATGAATTTCAATATTCTTTATATATTTTAAAAATCTACAAAAGTGGTTTAATATTTTCTTTAATCCACAAGCTCTTTTTCTCTTTATACTCTTCTCTACTTAATCCAGATAAAGTTGTTTTAAATTCTTCGTATTTTTTTCTTAAATCTTCATTCTCTCGAAGTACACTAATTATTTTTCTATGAGTATCAACCATTGAATTGTCCGGAAACATAATTTGGGCAGCGACTTCAATATCATCAACCATCTTTTTGAGGAACGAAGTTCCATTCACAACAGGACCTTGAACAAACCCTGCTTCGACCAAGATTTTTGAGTCTTTTTCTATTTGCTTACTAATTACCAAAAAATCAAGTTCTGGTCTACCAATCATCGGCACAGCCATAGCACCAACAGCTTCTACTTCAGAGTTCGGCAATAATCTTTTAATTTCATCCGAGAATTCTTGTTGAATGGCGAAAATTTCTTTTGATGGTTCAATGATTGTTTCAATTCTAATTTTCATATATTAAAATTATATCTTATTTATAGAGCATAGGTGATAACTTCGTTCACTAATCTCCACAGAATATAGAACAATATAGAGCAATAAAAATCCTTATTTTATAAGGGGTTTTTGGTAATTCTTTACAAATCCCAAAAAAACATTGACAAATTTATAATAATCTGCTACTATTATATATAGATACTTGCAGTCTGTTCGGGCTATCAGGACTGCACTACAGCCATTCATCCTTTGCCCCACAATTTAGGTGAAAGCGGATGAACTCCAATTTGTAGGCTAAAAACCACAAAAAGGAGACAGGTCATGAGTAAGACATGCGAGCAGTGTGGAAATCCGTTTGAGAAAATCAATCAACATTTGTATTGCAAATGCTCCCTAGAAGAAGGACACTCGGACTATTGGACCAGAGTATACGATTCAATTGACGAGGATGACCAAAACCGAAAGGAGTGGTTAGCGTTTCGGAAGAAATTCTGTGACGACTAGCAACGTGGACCCTGCTTAGGCGGGGTCCATTATGTTTATAATCGCCTCAGACGAGCGAAATATCCATAAATGTAGTTGGTTCCAATTTTGGCTTACTAAGTCCACCCTAAACAAAACCCGCAAATGCTGGTTTTGTGCTATATTCATCTTAGACATCCTCAACCACAGGAGCTAGACCAATGGGCAATAGAGGAACGACTCCCAATTGGGACGACGAGCAAATTTCCAAATTTGGATTACTTGACCATTTCCGCATGACGGCCATGTCATTCAAGATGGAGCTCGTGCGCAGACGAGAAAAGCAGGTTGCAAACAACATCGACCAAGTTCTCGTTCTTTTGAATGATTCGTCAGAAGAAACTAGAGCCAGAGCAGTGGTGGCAATCCCTGATGTCATCAATGCCCTGACGCTTGGGAACATGGCAATGTTCAATTGGCGTCGTGTTATAGCGAACCGTGTTTACAAAGATTGGTTCTTTCGCACTGGTCAGCCTGAGCCAATGCCGGACTTCGATCTCATAACGACTGAAGATCAGACACCTTTCCTCGAGATAGTCGAAGCTGTAGTCAAAAGTCAAGATAGAACAGAGGCGCCCTGATTTAATTCAGGGCTTTTTAATATGTAACAAATATTTAAAGATTTTCATGTAGCTATAGAAATATGTTACTGTTTTTCTTTACTACCAATCCACCGAACGATGGATTGGTTTGCGATTAATTTTGATAAGATATACACAGACCGTACGACGCAGTCTTATCTTGTAATGAGGCGACTGTAAATATGAACCGATTCGCTGAACACCCAGAAGGACGGTTTAGTTTTCGTCCTTGTTGTTGTGGCTCACAACGTATCCACGGATGCTTTCATAATCCAGAAGGTGTGAACATATCTAAGACGTTTTTTGATCCAAATGAAGCACTAGAATGGCTTAGGCCATTATTCGGAGAAAAGATTCCCTTCACCGAACAAGAAATCATCGAAACTGAAACCAGACAAACTTACCAAATGCGGTAAGTTTTTTATTTGTTGCAAATTTTTATAATAATGGTATTCTAATCCTCGGACCAAAATTATCATCGTCATGGCAAGATTTTGCTAAGGCGGTGATTCCACCACTCACCACAGAGGAAGCTCTAGTGCAAAACGTTCGACTCCGGAAGTACCTGAAGCCCGAAGCCGTTTCCAGTCTCATGATGATTGACGCTCAAGGACTCGTCGACCCAGCCCGTCTGCTCCCCTCTCTCATAGAGAGACAGCCGACCACGGTCAGTGCCCTCGTCGAACATCTGCTGGACCTCGTCGGTGAACACGCCCAAGGCACCACGTTCGTTCCGGACGTATCGCAAATCCCCACGATCTCCTCATAATCCTCACCCCCGCACTATGTGCGGGTTTTTATTTGCGGTCTATCTTTCTGGTTAATTCAAGGAGGATTTCATTTTGATTTTCGAGGTGAGCGATGATGATTTCTACTTCCTTTTCTGTTTTTTGATTCACTTCAAAATCTGCTTGGGCTCGAGCATCAGCAGTGCGAGATTCAATGTTTTGTCCAACCAAAATCAATGGGAGGAAAATGAGTTGAAGAATATTTGAAGTGAAAAGCCAGATAACAAATGCAGGCGCCGGATCAAAACGATTCTGTATTGGACCAAAAAGATTCCACCCGAGCCAAACGACTGTCCAAATCAAAAGGAAAATAAAAAAACCCATCGAACCAATCTTTCTATTCATATACAAAGCGAATTGTTCCAAACGAGATAAGGACATCTTAAAATCCTTCACCGGATTATGAAGTTTGGGTCGTGCTAATCTGACTTCTTCAAGAGTCGGCGGATTGTGTCTGTATTCCATATGTCTTTATTATATGATAAGATGTCAACAATTAATATTATTATAGTAAACATCTAAATTGAGCACAGCACGAGTGAATCACCAAATCCGCGCCTCTGAATTGCGGGTTATAGGGCCAAAAGGAGAAAACCTAGGAGTCATCAGTTTAAACGAAGCATTAAAACGAGCCGAGGAATCCGGCCTCGACCTCATTGAAATCTCACCAAACGCTGTTCCCCCTGTGGCCAAGATTAGCGACTTCGGCAAGTATCAATACGAAGAAAACAAAAAACAAAAACAAGCCAAGGCCAAGTCTCATTCTGTAGAGATAAAAACGGTTCAGGTTAAACTGGGCACGGGTGAACATGACCTCGGTTTGAAGGCAAAAAAGGCCTCCGAGTGGTTGGCTGAGGGCAACAGAGTAAAGCTCGACCTCTTCCTCCCTGGGAGAGCCAAATACCTCGACCAGAACTTCCTTAAAACCCGCCTCGATCGTATGCTCAAACTTCTAACTGTAGAATACAAAGTGGCCACTCCCCCGACCAAAAGTCCTAAGGGTATGACCATTATAGTTGAAAGGGCTTAAAGCTGGACAAAATCCCTTAAATAAGTAATATATACAGCCTAGACCACGGATTCTTATGACAATGAAAACCAACAAATCCTTCGCCAAGCGCCTAAAAGTCACCAAAAGTGGCAAGATTTTAGCTAGAAAAACAGGCCTAAACCACTTCAACGCGAAGGAAAGGCATTCTTCGAAGGCAGCCAAAAACGGCCGAGGAGAGTTCCACATGAGCATGAAAGAACGCTCAAGATTCCTCGTCAACATCAAATAATTTTTATATACCGACATGACAAGAGTAAAAAAGGGAGTTAATGCCCTCAAATCCAGAAAGAATATTTTAAGAAAAGTGAAGGGCTATAGATTTGGGCGAAGCACCAAGGAACGAATGGCCAACGAAGCTATCTTTCATGCAGGTACATATTCATTCGCACATAGAAAAGACAAAAAAGGAGATTTTCGTAGACTCTGGAACGTTCGCATCAGTGCGATACTAAAAGAAAACGGTTTGTCTTATTCAAAATTTATTCCCGCACTTAAGAAAAAACAAATCGCTCTGGATAGAAAAATCCTCGCCCTACTCGCTGAAAAACATCCTGAAACGTTTAAAAAAGTTCTCGAAGCAGTAAAATAATCAGAAAGCGTCTATCGCTATTTGAATCCTATTTGAAAAAGTTATTCTTTCTGTACTTAAATAATTTATTAAATTTTTTAAATCATTTTGGTAAGAAATTAATTGTTGTGTAGTCAATGTTCCACTGTTTAACGTACTTATAATCATTTGATTGGGGCTAACTTTTTGTTCGTATTCTCTCAGTTTTTGCAATTCGTAAGATTTTAAATCGTTTATTTTAGATATTTGATAGTCAGACAAACCAGTAAAAGTTTGCTTGCTGAAGAAAGCACCAAAACCAACTGTAAAATTATATAGGGCATTAAGACCATCAACACATTTCTGATATCCATTCACTAAATTTGTAACATAAGTCTTTATTACGTAATTATCAGATTGGTTAAGTTGAATCTCTCTATTTAAATATTCAAACATTGATGAGTCGTATGCTTTAGACATGGCAATAGAGATTGGCTGGCTATTCATAATACTAGCTTTATTTACTATCAAACCGTTGACTATACTTAATTGTCTCTCGGTTAGATTACTTTTATCGTTAAAAATTTGTTTTCCTGCTTCCAGATCTGGTATGAGAGCTTTTGCTACGTTAATAGGTATAGCAAATTTTATTGTCTCAGTCTTGCCAATTGTATAAGTATTTATACCAATAACTTGTCCTTTGTTGTTCACAAGAGGTCCACCGCTATTTCCAGGATGTATTTCTGCTGAAATTTCTATATCATTCCCCAATCTTCTTGAAATTGTACCTTCCTTAAAACTAACATCCCCCTGAACTCCGAAAGGAAACCCTAAGGTGAAAATATTGTCTCCCGCGACTGCTACGTCAGAATTGCCCATTTGAACAAAAGGGGAATTGGTTTTATTTATTTTAACAACGGCTAGATCTATTTTTTCATCTCTGCCGACTACACTACCTATTTTTACTTCTCCTGTTGACAAGGTTACATCCGCTTCATTAACTTCAGACACAACATGGGCGTTGGTTAATATATAACCGTCAGAACTAATTATCATCCCACTGCCCAATTTAAAAGTTGTGGAGATGTAAACGATAGCGGGTTTAACTTTAGAAATAATTTGTTGGTTTGTTAAACCTTGATCGTTAGATGAATTGATAATTTCCGAACTTGATTTTTTAATCACAGATGCAACAGAATTACTTGGTTTGGTTGAAGTGCTGACATTATCTTTTTGATCCAAACGCTTTTCAAGTTCATCTATCTTTTTTGATAAATCACTGATTGTTTGGTCAGTGGTTGTGGCCTGTTGTGTTACGTTTTTATGTTTGAGGATGTTTTTTATTGCATTAAACCAGTTTGTCGAGCTCCACCAAGCAGCAAAGGTAATCTGAGGCAGTAGGAGTATAGCTAGTAGAATACCAATAAGGAGACCCCGTTTCTTCATAAGTAAAATTATGACCTATAAAATATTATAAATCCAACTCATATCTCTTCCCCCTTTCGGGTACAATCGCTTTTACTCCGAGCTCATCGTTTAGTCGCTGGGCAAGAAAGATTGAAGCCTTCGGTTCACCCATCACTACAAAAACATTCTTTAAAGTCTCTGCCGTGCTAGAAACAAATTTAACTAAGTGATTTGAATCCGCATGGGCGCTGAATCCGTTTATCATTTCAATCTTCGCCTTTACTTTCACTAATTTATTTCTAATGGTGACTTCCTTGGCTCCTTCTTCGAGGGCTCGACCGAGTGTCCCGATCGCTTGGAAACCGGCGAGGAGAAGAGTGGTATTCGGATTGGGTAAATAAATTTGCTCGTGGTTTAAAATCCTTCCGGCCATAGACATCCCCGAACCAGCAAGGATGATTTTCGGCCCAGGAACATTTATTATTTCTTCTGAATCTCTGACTTGGGCTGTTTCTTTTAATTTTGGAAATTTAAAAACATCATCACCCCCTTTGATTTCAGACCTTATTACATCATTGTAGTTTTTAGAAATATGTTCATAGATTTCTGTCACATGGATAGCGAGCGGTGAATCGAGGAATACAGGTACAGATTTTAATTGTTTTGATTCAAATAATTCGTTCAGTTCATAAAGAATAACTTGGGTACGCTCAAGAGAAAAGACTGGGATGAGTAGCGTACCACCTCGATCTATAGTTTCAGAAACAATTTTTTTAAATTTAGCATCTCGTTCTGTCGAGCTTTCATGATTTCTGTCTCCATAAACCGATTCCATCAAGAGATACGAGAGCCCAGAAACAGTTTCTGTGTCTCTAAGTAAAAGCGAAGGGGTGTTCCCTATATCCCCACTAAACATAATAGATTTACCACTTTCAAAGATGAATTTATACATCGCCGAGCCGAGGATATGCCCTGCATCAAATGTTTCGATTTTAAACCCTTCAAAAACCTTTTGCTCATGATAGTTAATCGTTTGCCAATAACCCATAGCTTTTTCTGCGTCGACCGTAGTATATAGAATGCCTTGTTTGTCCCCCAAACCACCCACCAGAGGCCGTCCTTCGTTTATTTTGGCCATATCCAGAAGCATTAGTTCAGCAATAGATCTAGTCTCTGGAGTTGAGTAGATTACTCCTTTGAATCCATCCTTCACCAGCTTCGGCACCTTGCCTATATGGTCCACATGAGCATGTGTGATAAAAAGCATGTCGATAGAAGCTGGATCATAGTCAAATGGTTCAGCATTTGTTTTTTCTACAGTAGGCAACCCTTGGAGCAAACCACAATCAACTAAAATCTTTTTACCAACCCCGCCTGCTTCGGGGTAAATTTCTAAAAGGAAATTTGCTCCTGTCACCGTCCCTACACCGCCCCAGCAAGTGAGAATCGGTTTAGACATATTTTTCTAAAATATTTTTTATTATCCAATAACCAGCGACGAGTGAACCAATGAAGTCAGAGAGTAAATCCATCGTGGTGTCCAAAGTATATGTTTCTCCGGCGGATGGTCCAGCGATGTTGAGAACATATTCAAACACCTCCCAGCTAAATCCGACGAGCATTACTCCAACCACTGTCCAGATAATAATTTCTTTTTGGGTCCAGGAAGTTTTTTTAAATAAAGAAATAAACCAAATAATTAAAAATCCGACTGAAAGTCCTCCAAGAAAATGAGTGACGTTGTCTAACCACCGCACAGTCCAGTATAAATAGAATTTTCCTGCGACAAAATCAATCGCCCACATAATAATGGTGGTTATACCTGCGGTCAGTAGAAGTTTCTTTTTCATTTTGAAATTATAGCATTTTGGATAAGAAAAAATCCGACCGAAGTCGGAGATTTTCTTAGGGTTATTTTCAGTATGCCCTAGTACAAAGACTAGGTGGGTGCCCGCAACCAGAGACCAAGGTCTCAGATACTGTAGAGCTCCCTGAAAATATTTGCTAGATAATACCTCAAATAACCCTGCATATATTTTACTCCTCGGTCATAGCTCAACGCCAAACTAAAACTGTGTATTACTTTGAAAATTTCCGAAAATGGCTCAAACTATCATCCACTCCACATCATTCCAATATCCCGTCAATGTTTACATCCGTATCTATCCAAGTTTTTGTCTTACTTTATATGATTTACAATGAGAAAGTACCCCGAGGTAAGACACTTTGGACCGTTCGTATTTAAAGACATCATTATTATTTGATAAAATCTTTAATTTTCTAATAACTCTATTTTTGGTTTTGGTCCTAAGCACCAGATAATGTGGTAAAACTACATAACCTAAAAAATCTATACCCTGATTTAATTTTTTAATTTCTATCTTATTAGGATGAAGTACAAGTTTTAATTCCTTAATCAAAAACTTTTCGATATATCGTAATAATTCATTCAAATAATTTATATTTTCAGAAAGAATAACGAAATCATCACAGTAGCGAATATAGTATTTAACTTTTAATTCTTTTTTCATAAACCAATCAAACTTATTCATATAAACATTGGCAAATACTTGGCTGGTCACATTTCCAAGTGGCAAACCCTTGCCATCCTCTTTATGAAAACTATCAATTATCTGTTCTAGAAGTTTAATAACATCCTCATCTTTGATTTGTTCATTAAGTAAACCCAGCAAAATATCATGATCAATAGAGTCAAAGAATTTTTTAATATCACACTTGAGTACATAAGTTCGCCTAGTATAATTTTGACTTATTTTTCGTAGGAAGTTTTCTAATCTTCTCACTCCAGCATGAGTTCCTTTATTAATCCTAGCGGTATTGACGAGCTATGTGTTGAATAGAGCAAGCAGTTTTTATTAGCGATAAATTATTATTCATTTCTGAACTAATTTAACAATCGCACATATATTATAAATGAAAATCCGCCGAGCGCTTGCGCGCCCGACGGAGGGTTAAAGATAAAAGATCAGAGGTTCATACTGCGGGAACGGAAAATCGGATAGCGAAACGTCGGATAGCACCAGAAGAACTTGAACTTGCCGACGTTCCAGCACGCGCCCGGCACATCGCCACCATAATCACGAGAACCTGCACACAAGGTCAAGTTTTGCTGATCCATGTGTTCGCCATGCTCGAAGAAGTAGTCTGCCTCGAGGAGCATTCGTTCAAGAACGGTGATGCTCTGGCGGTTCTCCTTCGACAGATCGTTCGCTGACTTGTTCGCATTCTCATCGTCAGCCTCACGAACATCCTTGACCCACACGGCGTATGAGCCGTTTTGCGGATCACGATCATTCCTGACGATGCTCTCGTCGAGATTGTTCGTGTACTGCCAACAGGGAAAGTGCTCCTTCAGCGCGTCCATCGTTCCTTGGAGCGGGTGATTTCCCGTCAACTCGATGATCCCCCTCAAGATCACGATGAGTCTCATCGGGCCCTGCCCTTCGGGCTTCGCAGGAACCACGATTTGCGAGAGATTCGGCTTGTGGCCGAAGAGCTTTTCGTAAACCGATTCCCAACGAACGAGGTCAGGTGAGAGTTCCAACACCGACTCCGTCTCGAATGATTGCTGTCGCCTCATCCTTCGAGAACTTCATTTCGCCGATGAGCACGCCGGCAATCTCGCCATTTTGTTTCTGCGACGCGGGGACCTTCTTACGCTTACGCATGAGCCTTTCTCCTTGTTTAAATGTGCTTCAGGCAGGAACTAAAGTGTTCCATTGTCTATGTTTCAGTGTACACCTAAAAACTAGACTTGTCAATAGATTAAATCATGCACATTATGAAAAGGACCACGATTGGATGTCGTGGTCCAAGAATACAAGATTCTAGGTTGAGGGTTATCACCCTGCGGGAGCCGAGAAGCGGACGGCAATCCGACGGACTGCACCAACGCACGCACGACTCGTCGTCGCGCCAGCGGCCGCCCGGCACATCGCCGTCAGCGCACCGAGAACCAGAGCAGAGCGTCCATGTGTTCTTGTCCGGATGCTCTCCATGCTTCAGAAAGTACATGGCCGAGAACAGTGCGTACTCGGTGTCAGTCATGGTCTTGATGTTCATGCTGGTGATGTCATTCGCCGACTTGTTCAAGAGTTCCGTGTCCGGAGACTTGCTGTCCCGAACTCGGATGACATACGTGCCCTTCCTTGGGCTACGTTCGTCCTTCTCCGCCGGAATGGCGACATCGAGTGAATCGTCTGTGTACTTCCAGGTTGGGAAGAGCTTCTTCCTCGCCTGAAAAAGAACTTCCTTCGAACCAGCGAGTTCCTGATCCACCACGATGGTGAGGTATTCACCGTCGTTTGGTACTTCAGGCACAGCGAGTCCAGAGAAATCCGGGGCCTTGCCGAAGAGCATCATGTACAGCTCGGCACTTGCCAATAAGTCGGGCATGGTCTTGACCGTCTTCGGCATGTCCTTCTCGAACGCGTCACGGAGCACCTTGTTCAGGCGATCCTGATGATCGATGTAGTACTGTCCCCGTCCTCCCGAAAGTATCGGGAGTTGAGCGAGCACAGCACCGGCGAAGGTCATGGTCTGCTTGTGGAACCCGGATGTGAGCGGAGCTTTGCCAGCGCGAGGCATGGTTTTTCCTCCAAAATGTGATGAGCAGACAGGAACTAAGGTGTTCCTTTGTCTACTTTATATCATATACTAAAATAAGATTAATGTCAAGTACGGAATTAAAAACGAGTTTTAAACCTGATTACTCCAATATCCCGTCAATGTTTACATCATAGAGAATTTCTTCTTGGATGTGTCTGTAGCCGATTACTTCCTCTGGTTTAAACCAAATATTTATTTCTCTTAGAGCTTCTTCTGGCTTATCTGAACAATGAACAAGATTTCTCACTGCTCGACCATCGAGGTTAGAAGCATTGTAAGAATCCAAAGTGAAATCTCCTCTAATTGTCCCTACATCTGATGTTGTTGGCTCAGTATCCCCAACAAGTTTCTTCACTATAGCTACAGCTTGGTTACCTTCAACTATGAACCCGACTATTGGGCCAAGGGTAAAATATTTTAATAGTGCCTCGACGATATCCTTCCCGTATTCTATTGCTGACTTAGTTGGAGTATCTCCTTTCTCTTTTAATAATTCAATAAATTTTGTTCCTTTTTTCTCACACCAAGCATCATCTTTGCCATAATGTTCAATCGCTTTCTCTCGAGTAGGCACGAACATTTTCATGGCCACAATTTTCAACCCAGTTTGTTCAATACGTTTAATAATTTCTCCGACCAATCCTCTTTGGACTCCATCGTGCTTTACTGCGACAAATGTTC
>JAHFOF010000004.1:0-33634 GCA_023266935.1 bacterium
AGGAACTTCGATCACCACATTTTTATTAAAATACGGTGGCACTAATTCATCAAAGAAATGACCGAGTTGAACTATCGTTAATTCTTCGTTGTGTCTTTCTATAAAAGACCCGATGTCTAAGTTGGTTATGTTCCCAAGGAAATCATTAATAAGCTCCTTTGAGAAGCCGAGGTTAGACATTGATTCATTCAAACTAGAAACAATAAACTCTTTACGCGTATCGTCTGAAAGAATATTTTGTAAATCTTGATATTCCATTACTTATTTAGAAGTTGACTTCGAGCGTTTTTTAATAGTTCTCCAATTTTTCTTAAAATCCTCTAACTCAACAGATTCCATAAATTTGGTAAGTAATTCTTCATGAAATCTTTGCTCCAATGAAGTGTTATACATTGCCATAGCGAACATATAAGACTGCTTATTTTGCTGAAGTGCCTGCTCTATTTGCTTATTAATTTGTTCAATACTCCACAGATCATTAAATATGCTTTTAAATGGTTCTTCTGAGCCTAGAAGGATAAAGCTGTTATCTTGATTTAATCTCTTCCAGTATCTCAATTCCAAAGGAGGTGGTAACTGTTGATCAATTGCGTTTTGAAGCTCTTTAGGTGCTTTGTGTTTATTAACTCTCATTTCACCTATAGATTCCATTGACCTATAAATATCTTCTGCATCATTTTTTAACAAAGCAAAGGCAACTTTTCTTAAAGTATTCTTTTTTTGGAAATCATCCAAACTCCTTTTTGAAATGTCGGCAATAAATCCAAGTGCAACACCCAGCATCACACCAAGAGTTACATTTATAGTTTCTGGGTTTTGATAACCTGTAATCTTAAATGCTAGGAAAACAAAGAGGGCAAGCAATAAGATCGGAAACCACACAAAGCTAAAAAGGATAACCAACTGGTTCCAAATCTTTTTCATATATTAATTATATCGCTGATTCAAAATTGTCGCTCTATGTAGACTATGTGATTCGTAGTATTGACGCATCTCGAGCGCGATCACCTATCACGAGTTGGCTGGGAGACTTGGAATCGGACCAAGATTAGAAGCTTCAAAGGCTCCTGTCCTACCATTAGACGATCTCCCAATAGACTCCAATTTAGCAAAAAATATTAATTTTAGCCACGGCATGAGAAATAAAGAATCCATTAGGGTTGATGGAAATCTGGTTTATGTTAATCTGGCGAAGGACAAAACCTCTCACGGAGACAAGAATTATGGACAGGAACGAGATTCTCGCTGGAGCAGAGGAGGCCTTCTTCAAGGCCCTTTTGGCTGGTTATGCAGGGGAAGGAGATGGAGAAGCCAGAAAAGAGAAATCGGCGACTGGGCAAATCACCATGACGTGCGAAATTGGTGACTTCAAGGTTGTCGATCGATATTACATTACTCCGAACACAAATCGTTCGGCAGGAACGACGACTATCAGCTTCAAGGGTCAAGTCATCTGGTACATGTCGTATCTGGGTTTCTACGATGAGCGAGCCATCGATCTTCTGAAGCAAACTCTTCGGATGGCTTACAGAGGGAAGTTGTTCAATGGTGGACGCGGGATGGAATGGCTCAAGAGTGACACGATGGCCTACACGAATCAAATTGAACGACGGAGTTTCTGTGACTTCAAGGGGCGTGAGGAGGTTAAAGACTCCCGAAGCGGAGAACTCCTCGGTTATCACGAATACGCAGGTCTGAGTCTTATCTGACAGAACCAGCACAGCTGGTTCTTTTTATTTGATATAATTGAAGTATTAAAAATTAACTATAAAACTATGTACGCAAATCCAAAAAAAATCGGTCTTGTTTTCGGAGCGATGGTTGGTGGACTTCATGTTGTCTGGTCGATTCTAGTGTTCACTGGGTTGGCTCAAGCTCTTTATGACTTTATCCTCTGGGCTCACATGATTCACTTAAATGTAGTCATCGGTCCGTTTGATGCTACAGCCTTCATCACTCTCATTATTGTTACTTCAATCGTTGGCTATATTGTCGGATATGTAGGAGCAATGGTTTGGAACAAGGTTCATAAATAAAAGGATTTTATTCTATATAACACGCTTGACATTTTAACAAGTATGTGCTAGCTTACCGACCAGAAGTATGGGGCAATTTGCCCCACCTTGTCTGATTTTTTAGACGAGTTGCCCTTTTTATCATGGAGAGAAACATAATGATCTGGCGTGTATTGCTGGAGCTTGGAGTCTTCTTCCTCGTTCCGCTCTTTGCGGTGACGCAGGTGCTGATTCCGGTGTGGCGTGGACGTCGGCTTTTTCCCTTGTTCAGGGCGAAGGCACCGACTATCGTTAAGCTCGATGCCGCAAGGCGTGAGCTAAGCGAAGCCGAGCTCGATTTGATCGTGCACAAGACCCAGAAGGAAGCGGAAAAGGTTCGTAGCAAGCTTGAGAAGTAATTTCATCCACGCAATACCATCACGTAGTACAACCATAGGAAAAGAAATCGATGCGAGACACAGATTTTGGTCGCGAGATGAGCTCCGAATGGGGCCTCCGCAAGATTCTCGTCACGGCTGCAACCGTATTTGGTGTCATCGTTTTTCTCGTCGCCGGATTCAAGGCGTTCGAGGATAACCCCGCGAACGAGATCATGATCGTGCAGGCGCCGTTTTCCGGTAACTTCACCTACTTCACCACACCCGGCCTGAAGCCGCAGTGGGGGGGGACGGTGACGAGTTACCAGCAGCGTAGTGTTTACCAGATCGCATACCAAGTTCGGTTCAGCGACGGTGGACACGGCAAGATCTATGGATCGATTCAGTGGGAAATGCCGCTCGCTGATTCCTTACTGAAGGTTCTTCACACGAAGTTTCACTCGCACGAAGCGATCCAAACGAATCTCATCCAAACCGTCACGAACAAGGCAATGTACATGACGGGCCCGATGATGAGTTCTAAGGAGAGTTACGCCGAGCGTCGCAACGAGCTTATCCATCTTGTCGAGGATCAGGTCCAGGGCGGTATCTACCGCACAACGACGAAGGAGGAGAAGCAGAAGGACCCGATTACTGGCGCCGACAAGTCGGTGCGTGTCACCGAGATCTCCCGCGACGCGAAGGGAGTTCCTGAGCGTCAGGAGCAGGCAATTCTCGCGAGCTTCGGCTTGACCACCTTCAATTTCGCGATCGACAGTCTGATCTACGACAAGAGCGTCGAAGACCAGATCCAAGGTCAGCAGAAGCTTACCATGCAAGTGCAGACTGCAATTGCTCAAGCTCGGGAAGCTGAGCAGAAAGCAATTACGGTTGCGAAGCAGGGCGAGGCGGAAGCGGCGAAGGCGAAGTGGGACCAGGAAGTCATCAAGGCGAAGGAAGTTACGAGCGCTGAACAGCGTAAGGCGGTTGCCAAGCTCGATGCTGAAGCAGCCGAATTCCGCAAGCAGGCGAACATCCTCGACGGTGAGGGTGAGGCCCGTAAGCGTCAGCTCGTGATGAATGCAGACGGTGCCCTTGCGACCAAGCTCGATGCATGGCTCAAGGCCCAGACTGTTTGGGCCGATGCGGTCAAGGGTTACTCGGGCAACTGGGTTCCATCGGTCGTTATGGGCAACGCCGCGAACGGTACATCTGGGTCCGGCGCCACCAGCTTGATCGACATGCTGATGGCGAAGACCGCCAAGGATCTTGCTTTCGATTTCCGAGCTGGCCTCAACAGCGGCAACGGACCGACGAAGGACAAGGCCGGTCAGAAGTAATCTCCAAGATTAGAAACAAAGAGGGCGGTGACCGTTTCGGTCACCGCCCTTTCTCTTTTGTCTTTTTTATTTATTTTTTTCTGTGTTGTAAGTGTGGATTTCGTGTTCGATTTCTTTCATTTCGTTTTCAACTTTTTTCATTGAGTTTTGGATGCTTTGGATTTTCATTTCTTCGGTTTCAAACACTTCCTCGGTTTTTTCTGCGAGTTTTTTCTCTCCTTTTAATCCTGTGAGGATTAAACGATTACCCACAAAAGCTGAAACGAAGATACCGGTAATGAGGAGGATGATAGTACCCACAGCAATAGAAACTGGACCATTTTGGATAAAAGGAATCATGTCTGCGGTGTGCCACACTCCACGCCAGAAGAGCACAATCCCTATACCTCCGATGAAAGCATAAATCATAGGAGAACGAGAAAGTCGTCCACGAACCCTATCTTCTAATTTATCAAAAAATTGCATTAGTTCCTTAATCATTTGTTTTATTATACAAGAGACCCAAATAAAAGATATAATTGGTTATCATTTGAAATCAATGACTAATATCATAAGTACAGTAAAATCATTAAATTTTCCTCTTGGACAATATGTGGTGGTAGCAAGCGGAATTATGGAAGCCCTTGGTATTAGAAATTCAAGCGATATAGACATAGCCGTGACTCTAGAATTGCACACTAGGTTATCAGAAACAAATGATTGGAAAAAAGAAATAAAATACAATAAAGTTTTTTTACAAAAAGATAAAATCGAAATCATCCCTAGTTTGGATTGGGACAAATTTCCAATTAAAACCGAAGAAGCTATTGCCAAAGCAATGGTAATAGACGGTGTAGCTTTTATGAATTTAGAAATGCTCAAAAAATTTAAATTTGCTTTAGGAAGAGAAAAGGATTTTGCAGATATAAAATTGATTGATGATTATATAGCTGATCACAAATAAGAGATATAATAACTCCATGCAACTCATATTTTTAGATACAGAAACCACAGGTAATGATGTTCTGAAAGACCATTTGGTGCAGGTTTGCTATTTCACAGAAGGCGGAGGAACGAAGGTAGAATACTTTAAACCACCGTTGCCGATTAGTGTGAAGGCGATGAGCATTACTCACATCACAGAAAAAATGGTGGAGGATAAAGAACCATTTGAACATAGTCAGATGCGCAAGGATTTAGAATTTCTCCTTGCCGGAGGAGTGCTCGTAGCTCATAATGCGAAGTTTGATGTGGCTATGTTAGAAGCAGAAGGGGTCAAGGTACCAAAATTTATTTGTACTCTTCGCGTGGCTCGATTTTTGGATACAAAAAATTTAATACCTGAATATAATTTACAATTTCTTCGTTACTACATGGGTTTAGAAGTGGCCGGTAATCCGCATGATGCAGAAGGGGATGTCAATGTTCTCCGAGCCGTGTTCGATAGGTTATTTACTAAGATAAAAGAAATAGAGAAAACTGATGAAGCGACGATAAATAAGATGATAGAAATTTCTTCAAAACCTTCAATTTTTTCTATTTTTCCTTTCGGTAAATATAAAGACAAGAAGATCGAAGAGGTAGTCAAGACCGACCGTGGATACCTCGAGTGGCTTTTGAACCAAAAGAACATAGATGGTGCAACGGACGAGGATTGGATTTATACTTTAAAGCATTATTTAGGAAATTAATATGCTCGGCTTTAGCACAATCAGAGATTGGTATGGGAAGTTTGAAAGGCCGATTTCTTCATTATCACTCATCGGCGGATTCGTATTCGATGCGGTGTTTCTCAAACGAGCTGATTTGTTCTGGGAAAATTTTTGGATATTTATTCACCTTACAGTAGTAGCGCTCTGTATTATTTTAATTAATCGCCTAGCCTATACTCCGGCCGATGAATACAATCCATCCAAACTTCATTTTTGGGTTTTGAATCTTATGCAGTTTATGTTCGGAGGATTGTTCTCTGTTTTTCTCGTGTTTTATTTTCGTAGCGCCACTCTTTCTACCAGCTGGCCGTTTCTCCTCATTCTCGCCCTTGCGTTTATCGCGAACGAGCGTTTAAAGAGACACTACAGTCGTTTAAGTTTTCAGTTTGCACTTTTTTATCTTTGTCTTTTTTCCTTCTCAATATTTTTTGTTCCCATAATCGTTCATAGTATTAGTGCATGGGTGTTTGTTTTAAGCGGAGCTCTAAGTTTAGTGGTGATTGTTTCTTTTTTGTATTTATTAGCCAAACTAACCAAGGAAAAATTCAATAAACAAACCAAAAGGAGACTCATTATTTCTATCGGGAGCATTTTTTTAATAATGAATGCTTTATATTTTACCAATATTATTCCACCCCTCCCTCTTTCTCTAAAAGATTCTGGGATTTATCACTCTGTTAGTCATAATGCAGGTGGAGGATATTCTGTTGAGATAGAGTATCAAAGTTGGGCAAAGTATTTTCAACTTTATCCTGATTTTCATCTTGTTTCTGGCGATGTGGTGTATGCTTTCAGTGCAGTTTTTTCTCCAGAATCATTTAAGACTGGGGTGGTTCACCAGTGGCAGTATTACAATGAAGTGAATGATAATTGGATTACAGAAGGTGAGGTAGATTTGCTCGTGTCTGGTGGGCGTGATGGGGGATATAGAACTTACTCAACCAGGGTCGGTCTTGCCCCAGGACGTTGGAGAGTAAATGTCTTGACCTCGACCGGGCTTGTGCTTGGTCGACTGCGTTTCAATGTAGTATCAGAAAAAGTTGAACCCGTATTAAAAACCGAAATTTTGAATTAGAGACAAAATAGATCTTGTTATATAATGTTGGGTAATTATCCATTAGTTTTTATTTTATGATGTATGCAAATTATGGGAACGGATTGAGTTATATGAGTGGGTCCGGGCTTTTTGCTGGTTTTCTGCATTTACTTTTCTGGATTCTAGTTATCATTATTGTGGTTAAGATTATTCGGAGAGTTTTTATGGGCAAGAGACACGGAGGATGGGTGAATTGTGCTGGGGGTATGTGCGGACACGGTATGCATCATGGGATGTGGGGAGATAGAGCTCTCTCGACTCTTCGAGAACGCTATGCGAAAGGAGAAATAGACAAGGAGGAATTTGAGCAGAAAAAGAAAGATTTGGAACAATAAAATGGTCGAGCATTTTTCCGAATCAACATTATCTCAAAAGATTTTTTTGAGTAAAAAATCTGCTTGGTTTTGGTTAATCGTTCGAGTTTATGTTGGTTGGCAATGGCTTTCGGCTGGCTGGGAGAAACTAAATAATCCTGCTTGGATTGGACCAGATGCTGGGGGAGCTCTAACCGGATTTATAAAGGGATCTTTGGCCAAAACTCTCGGTGATCATCCAGATGTTCAGGCTTGGTACGCTTCGTTCCTTCAAAATGTCGTCCTTCCTCACATTCATGGATGGTCAACAGCGGTGTCTTGTGGAGAATTTCTCGTGGGTTTGGGATTGATTGTTGGTTTGTTTACTGGGCTCGCTGCATTTTTTGGTCTCTTTATGAATTTGAATTTCCTTATGGCTGGGACAGTCAGCATAAATCCAATCTTAGTTATTCTTTCTGTTTGGATTATTTTGGCTCGCAGAGTCGCAGGATATATTGGCCTAGATAGATTTGTTAAACCAACAGCTTGGTTCAGAAAAACCTAAGGTTTCTTTAGAAAAACTCTTACTCCGTCCCACCAGCCGTCTCCCAGCGAATCTTTTTTGTTTGGGTCAGTCTTTATACAATCTTTTGCATCTTTATACGAACAAGTTTCTACTTCATCCGGCATGCCATCTTGATCGGTGTCTGTCACTCTGAAAGCTAGACGAGCATCCATGGTTGATGTGGCTATGGGATTGTTTTTGTCCAAGAACATATAAGTAGATTCATCAGGTAGAGTGAAAGCTAGAACTTTTGGTGTGCCATTCTTGTCTCTGGTGAAATAAATCACTTCTCTTTGTAAGCTTCTAGAGACACTATCGGTTACTGTTTGAAAGTTTGAAGAAAGAATAATTTGTTTATTGTCAAACAGAACATGACTAAAATCTGTCTCAACAAAGGTCTTGGCGATGCTGTATGCACTGTCCATAAGTTTATTACAATCCGAAACTTTCGTTGGGTCGTTACAAATATCTGAAGTTTGAAAAGCCACGCTCTTTAGCCCAACGATGTCGTGATTTTTGGTATATCCAATGTATTTTTGAAATACTGCCCAAGCAGTATTTTTAACCACATCCACCGCCTTTGGCGGGGTCCCGCCTACGGCGGTGACTGTAGAGGTGGCGGTAGTTGAAGCCTTGTCTGAAAGTACAGGTGTTCTCACTAATTTATTTGAATTTCTGATTCCTAAAAAAGCTACACTTATAATGATTAAAATTCCTAGGGAGACTAAAATTTTGTTTTGCATTTGTGAAGTATAACAAAAGTGCTATAGTGGGGTAAAGTTTATGTACCAAAAAAGAAAGTTTTCGGGTGCGCGTCCGTCTTCTCACCGTTCATTCGGTTCTAATCGAAGGAGTTCACGAGGCCGATCATTTACACAGCATTTAGATATCAATAGCTTTATAAACAAGGCTGTTATTGTCGAAGAGGTTGATCACTTTGTTCCTGAACACGAATTCAGTGATTTTTTGATTGAAGAAAAACTAAAGAAAAACATCACAAATAAGGGCTATACGGTGCCTACTCATATTCAGGACCGTACTATTCCCCATATTCTGAAAGGGCAAGATGTGGTTGGTATTGCTAATACAGGCACAGGCAAAACAGCGGCTTTTCTCATTCCTCTGGTCAATAAAATAATGAAAGACCCGAAAGGTTCTGTTCTCATCGTTGTTCCAACTCGTGAGCTGGCCACTCAAATAAATGACGAACTAAAAGGATTCGCCCCAGGTACAGGGCTTTTTTCTGTAGTGTGTGTAGGGGGAACTCCGATGGGACCACAACTCCGAGAACTACGATACAAAAATCATTTTATTATCGGCACCCCAGGTCGCCTAAAGGATTTAATCGAACGCAATGCCCTAGACCTCTCTCAAACTGAAACTGTTGTTCTCGACGAAGCAGATAGAATGCTCGATATGGGATTTTTACCTGATATGAAATTCATCATGTCGAAAACTCCAAAGGATAGACATACTTTGTTTTTCTCTGCCACGATGTCTAAAGAAGTAGAAAAGTTAATTCATGAATTTCTTCGAGAGCCAGTTTCTATTTCAGTAAAAACTCAAGATACCTCAAAAAATGTTGATCAAGATATCGTGCGTATGAGAGCAGGGGAGGACAAGCTTCAAGCTTTGGAAAATTTACTTCATAAAGAAGATTTTAATAAAGTTTTGATTTTTGGAAGAACTAAACATGGAGTAGAAAGGTTAGCTAAAACACTTTCTGTTCGAGGTTTCAAAGCAGATTCGATTCATGGAGACAAGAGTCAAGGTCAGAGACAACGTGCTCTCGATAATTTTAAACAGGATAAAATTCAGATCCTTGTAGCCACAGATGTGGCTGCTCGGGGACTCGATATCCCGCTTGTTTCTCATGTGATTAACTTTGACCTCCCTGCAACCTACGAAGACTACGTTCACCGCATTGGTCGAACTGGTCGCGCTGGGGCTGTGGGGAAAGCTCTCACCTTCGTTTAGTTTTTGTTATAATAGACATCTATAAACTAATAATTCACCAATGCCATTACTTTTTGTCATCGGGCGCATATTACTTGGGGGGTATTTTCTCCAGGCAGGATATGGTCATTTTAAAAACCTCTCGCACATGGCTGGTTATGCTGGTTCGAAAAACGTTCCTGTACCAAAACTGGCTGTAGGATTCACCGGTTTACTTCTCCTCGTAGGTGGGGCCACCATACTCCTTGGTTCTTGGACTAACTTGGGTATTTATTCTCTTATTCTCTTCTTGATCCCAGTAACATTTCAAATGCATGCTTTTTGGAAAGATACAGACGAAAATCAAAAAATGAATAATCGAATTAATTTTTTGAAAAATCTAGCACTTCTAGGAGCGCTCTTTATGCTTTTGTCACTCTCGGTACCCTGGATGAATTCGTTTTAAATTATTTTGGGTTTTCTTGAAGATGAAATGTTTCCGCTATTCGAACGGGTGTTTTGTGTAGAATATCGAGAACTTCTCTATGGTCATCAGTGATGGTGTAGAGTTTTATGTCCTCGTCTTTGACTGCTCCTCGACTGAGCAGGGTGTTTCCGATGAAGGTTTGAAGAGAATTCCAATAATCAGTACCTACGCAAATTATAGGCACATCTTTAATTTTTTTTGTTTGAACAAGAGTAAGCACTTCGAAGAATTCGTCTAATGTTCCAAACCCACCAGGGAAGAAAATAAATGCCTCAGCAGAGAAAGTTAAACAAACTTTGCGCACGAAGAAATAATAAAAATTAATTTGAGTAGTGATGTATTTGTTCGTTATTTGTCCATCTGGAAGTTTGATGGTTAATCCCAGAGAAGAACCTCCGGCTTCAAAGGCACCACGGTTTGCAGCCTCCATTATTCCTGGTCCACCTCCTGAGATGATTGAATAACCAAATTCTTTGACTATTTCTCCGGCCAAGGTTCGAGCGCTTTGATAGTACGCGTTTTCTTCGGTAAAAGTGGTCGAACCAAAAAAGGTCACCGATTGGGGGTAATCTTCGAGAGCCTTAAATCCGTCTTTAAATTCTTTGGCTATTTCTGAAACTCGTTCTCTGGCTACTTCCTGCATCTCTAAGCGAGTGAGGGTAGGAATGTTCTTGTCTAAATCCATTTGTTTATAATAACATGGTATATTGTATACATAGTAATTTTAAGTAGTTCAACAAGTTCACTATAAATAATATGAAAAAACTAACAAAAAATGAATCGATCGGAGTGTTTGTGGCCATAGTAGTGACAGGTTTTATCCTTTTTGGAGGACAATTTATAAATTTGTTTATGCAAGATAGCGCAAATCAAGCTAATACTGCCCAAGCTGTTCAGACTGGTGTTCGAGTAGAAAATATTGTAAACGGCGAAGGATTGCTCGCAGAAAAAGGGGATACTATCACTGTGAATTATGTGGGGATGCTCACAGATGGCAAGGTGTTCGATAGTTCGGTTGATAGAAAAACTCCATTCGTTTTTCAACTTGGAGTTGGGCAAGTAATTCGAGGTTGGGATGAAGGAGTAATGGGAATGAGAATCGGAGGCAAGAGACGATTAATCATCGGACCTGATTATGGTTATGGTAGTCAGACAGTAGGTACTATCCCTCCAGACTCGACCTTGGTGTTTGATGTCGAACTTCTTGGTGTTCAAAAACCAAAGACCAAATAATCTCTAAGGAGATGGATACAAAAAATCTCCATCATGCGTATCTAATATTGGGTTCTAAAACAGAGAGCGAAGTTTATTTTGCTTCTGTTTTGTCTTCTCTTGGATTAAAAGAGGCAGGAAATCCAGATTTTCATGGATATAGAATGGATTCATTCGACATAGAATCGGCAAGGGAAGTAAGGGATAAAGCTCGAGAAAGACCGTTTGGTTTAAAGAAAATATTTCTTATTTCTGCCGAAAGGTTTACTCATCAAGCTCAAAATGCATTACTCAAAACATTTGAAGAACCGTCTAAGAATGTGCATTTCTTTATTCTCTTGAATGCTCCTGATTTATTGTTACCGACTTTGCTTTCTAGAATGCAAATTGTTAGGTCGGATCATAAAAATGTTGTTGGGCCAGAAGAATTCCTTAGACTAAATTTGAAAGACAAATTAAAGTTTGCTCAGAAATTTGCTGATGATGAGAAATCTTTATCAGCTTTCCTCGACTCTCTAATGTCTCTAATTCGAACAAATGGTTCTATGGATAAAAATCTCGAAAAAATCTTTATCGTTCGTCGATTTACTGATGACCCATCCAAAAACTCTCGCCTCATCCTTGAACATTTAGCTCTTGTGTTGAATTAGTGTAAAATAGGTGTATGGCTTATAACTTTCAACCGTTTAAAACCACGAGCGAAGGTACTTTGACTTGGCTTCAGAAAGAATACGCATCTCTGCGTACAGGACGAGCAACTCCCACTGTGCTTGATGGAGTGTTGGTGGATGCATATGGTTCTAAGGTTTCTATTAATTCTGTAGCCAGTGTGCTCGGAGAAGGAGCCAGAAGTTTACGCATTACCCCGTGGGATAAAAATATGGCCAAGGCGATAGACACGGCTATTAGAGAATCAAATCTTGGTCTGTCTGTATCCATAGATGACCAAGGACTTCGAATTTCATTCCCAGAGTTAACTGCCGATAGCCGAGCTACCTTGATCAAAATTGCCAAACAAAAATTAGAAGAAGCCAGAATCAGAATCAGAACAGAACGAGAAAAAATTCACAAAGATTTTGAAAAACAGGAAAAGGAAGGCAAGTTTAGTGAAGATGATACAAAACGAGGCAAGGTTGAGCTTCAAAAATTAGTAGATGAAACGAACAAGAAGCTCGAAGAATTTTTGGGAAAAAAAGAAAAGGAAATTAACGAATGACAGTCATAATTTTTATTATTGTTTTGAGTGTACTTGTTTTAGTACACGAAGCTGGGCATATGTTCGTGGCCAAGTTTTTTGGTATTCGAGTAGATGAATTCGGTCTGGGGATACCTCCAAAGCTTAAAAAATTGTTTCGTTGGAAAGGAACGGATTTTACTCTAAATTGGTTGCCGTTCGGAGGTTTTGTCAAAATTTTTGGAGAAAATCCAACTTCTAAACATGAATCAATTAGTGCTGATAACTTTCAACACAAAAATCGTGGGGTTCAAGCTTCAGTGCTTGTTGCTGGGGTGATAGCAAATGCCGTCTTCGCTTGGGTCTTGCTCTCGATAGTTTTAATGCTCGGGATAACAGGAGAAACTGGGGCACTAGTAAAATATTCTTTCTTTAAAGCTATCTGGCATGGATTACTTTCTACAGGCAAGATTGGTTGGGCGATTATTCAATCTCTTGGCATATTTATATGGCAAGCTTTTCATGGTCAAGCTAACCTTGCTGAAATAGTTGGGCCTATTGGTTTGGTCGGGTTTGTTGGGGTGGCATTAAAAGATGGAGTCAGTTTTCTTTTATATTTCGCTGCTCTCATTTCTATAAATCTTTCTATTGTCAATCTCTTGCCGTTTCCAGCACTCGATGGAGGTCGATTGGTGTTTGTTATCGTTGAATCAATCAGAAGAAAACCAGTACCTCCAAAGATTTTTAATGCTGTTAATACTATTGGGTTCGCTTTACTTATCATTTTGATGCTTGTGGTTACTTTCAGAGATATTAGCCATTTGCTATAATAGAGATAATATAAAAACATAAAATAAAAATATATGGGAATGGAAAAAATTGGGGGAAAGATAGAGATGGGAAATGAAATTAGTGCTGAACGCATAGAAAAAACCAAGGATGAGATTCGAAGTGCTTTGGTCATGCTTTCGTGTACAGATATGGACGGGTTCGTGGCTTGTATGAGTCAATGGTTGGACAAAAATGAAGAAATGTTCGAAGCGGCGTTTGATAGATTGCTCGGAATCCGCCCAAAATTTATTGAAGAATGGGAATCAGCTGATCCAAAGAAGCGTGATGAAATTATGGATATCATTAATGACCCTATTGTTGGAAAGGATATACATATGAGTGTTGCAGGGTCAGAGGACGATTTAGACATAGCCGCATAATTAAAAAAGAAACCCGCACCAGTTGGTGCGGGGGTTGCTTTGTGCGGTGATGCTGTCTGGCTACTTGCCCTGATGCAGAACCTCGATCGGCAGGGCGATGAGCCGAAGGGGAGCGAAGAGAAATGCGATGACGGTGATCATGGTATCCTCAGCGCAAGGCGCGGGTGCGAGTGGTGTGTCTGCATGTATACTAGCATATTATAAATTATTTGTCAAGGATAAACTACACTCTAATTATCTTTGTTTTTAAGCCTATTTTTAGTTAATATAATCAGATGCGACAATCTCAACTTTTTACAAAAACACGCAAAGAAGCTCCAAAGGATGAAGTTTCAAAAAATGCAGAGCTTCTGATACGAGGTGGTTTTGTTCATAAAGAAATGGCAGGGGTTTATTCTTATTTACCTTTGGGTTTAAGAGTAATCAAAAACATCGAACAAATTATTCGAGAAGAAATGAACGAGATTGGAGGAATAGAAATGAAAACTTCAATTCTCCAAAACAAAGAAATTTGGGAAAAGACGAATCGTTGGGATGATGCTGTAGTCGATAATTGGTTTAAATCAAAACTAAAAAACGGAGGGGAAGTTGGATTATCCTTCACCAATGAAGAAGCTTACTCCAATATTTTAAAACAATATGTCTCTTCGTATAAAGACTTGCCAGTTTATCCTTATGATTTTAAAGAAATCTTTAGAAATGAGGTTAGAACAAAATCTGGGATTATGCGAGGTAGAGAATTTTATTGGAAAGCGCTTTATTCTTTCTCTAAAGATGAATCAGAACATAACGCTTTTTATGAGAAGGCCAAAGTGGCTTATCAGAATATTTTTAAAAGAGTGGGAATTGGGCATCTTACTTATGAGACCTTTGCCTCTGGAGGAGTTTTTTCTAAATTTTCACACGAATTTCAAACTGTTACTCCAGTTGGAGAAGATACTATTTATCTAGATGAAAAGTCTGGTGTAGCTATAAACAAAGAAGTTTTAAATGATGAAGTTTTGAAATCTCTTGGGCTCGATCGAGAAAAATTAGTAGAACAAAAGGCCATTGAAGTAGGTAATATTTTTTCTCTGGGAACGAGGTTTGCTGAACCTTTTGATTTGAATTATAAAAACGAGAATGGAGAAGAACAATTAGTAATCATGGGAAGTTATGGTATCGGTCTAGGGCGTCTTATGGGGACAATAGTTGAGGTTTTATCCGATGAAAACGGCATCGTGTGGCCAAAATCGATTGCTCCATTCAGAGCCCATCTCGTTTTGCTTGGTTCAAACGATGAAGCCAAAGATCTCGCGGAAAAGACTTACAAAAAATTAATCCAAGAAGGAATCGAAGTTTTTTTTGATGATCGCGATGTTCGAGCGGGCGAAAAATTTGCTGACTCAGATTTAATAGGTATTCCTACTAGAATAATTGTGGGAGATAAAACTGTTGAGAATAGTTCGTTTGAAATAAAGGATAGAGCGAGCGGAGAAGTGAGTCAAAAAACTTTAGAGGAGCTTATTTCGGAACTAAAATGAATCCCGTTAGAAGTCTATAATAAATAATAACTATGTATATTTTAAAAACTAAACTTCTAATGGGATGAAAAAGTTTTTTGGAATAGAAAAACTTCGCCGAATGTTTAGCCACGACATCGGGATAGACTTAGGAACGGCGAATACCCTCGTTTATGTGCGTGGGCAAGGAATTATCATCAATGAACCTTCGGTTGTAGCTTTGAACCAAAAAACAGGGCAGATAGTGGCCGTAGGGGTAGAGGCGAAGAATATGCTTGGCCGAACGCCGACCCACATTACAGCCATTCGACCACTCATAGATGGAGTGATTTCAGATTTTGAAATTACCGAAGAGATGATTAGCTATCTTTTAAATAAAGCCACAGAAAATGGCAAAAAGATGCTTGGCCCTCGAGTGGTTGTTGGGGTGCCATCGAATATTACTTCTGTAGAAATTCGAGCAGTCAGAGATGCGACAAGAAACGCTGGGGCAGGAGAAGTGCACATAGTTGAAGAACCGATGGCTGCGGCCATAGGTATGCGAATGCCTATTCATGAGCCAGCGGGGAATATGGTTATAGATATAGGGGGAGGAACTTCGGATATCGCTGTCCTTTCTCTCGGAGGTGTAGTGCGTTCAAAAAATCTAAGGATTGCAGGAGATAAATTTAACAATGACATCATCGGTTATATTAGAAATCAATTTAAGATTTTAATAGGAGAAAAAACAGCCGAAGCGGTTAAGCATAGTATCGGTTCAGTTCTTCCTGGATCTGTTCCTCTAGAGGCGAGGGTAAAAGGTCGAGACCTTATAACTGGGTTACCTCGAGAGGTGATAGTGACAGACACTGATATCAGAGAAGCTTTGTCACCAAGCATAGAAGCTTTGGTTGAGGCCACCAGAGAGGTTCTCGAGACCACCCCTCCAGAAATCCTTTCAGATATTATGCAACGCGGAATATACCTCGCTGGAGGAGGAGCACTCATCCAAGGCCTACCAGAACTTTTAGAAAACGAATTAAACATTCCCATTCGGATTACTCCCGATCCTCTCACTGCTGTGGCACGAGGTACGGGTATTATCCTAGAAGATTTAGAGAGTTTTCGAGATATACTTATAGAAAATGAGGACGAACTTCCCATTAAAAAATAGATCGAATAAGACTCACAATAAATTAATATTAATAGTGGTGGTGATTTTTATTGGTGGAGCCATATTTTTTTCTCTAACCGGAGGAACCTTTATTCGAATCCTTGCACCAGTATGGAGTGGAGAGACGGCAGTTGGTCGGGGTTTAAATAATTTATATTTATTTTTACGCTCCAAAGATTCTCTGATAAAAGAAAATCAAATTTTAAAAACAAAGGTTAATGAAGATGCTGTTCTTCTTGTTTCTACTCAAGTTGTTGCCAATAATCAGAACAACATATTGAAAGATTTGGGGCGAACGGGAACAAAAGGAGGCATAATCGCTGCAGTACTCGTTCATCCACCAGAAACTCCATATGACACACTGATTATTGATGTGGGTAAAAACGAAGGTATTTCTCTGGGGCAAGTTGTGGCCTTAACCACGGATTCTACAACCAGTATTCAAGGGCCCAAAATCGGGATAATTTCTGAAGTTTATGCTACAAACTCTAAAGTCAAACTCTATTCTGCAAGTGGAGATAAAACTAACGCTGTTCTAGAAAGGAATTCTGTGCCAGTAATTTTGTTGGGACGAGGAGGAGGAAATTTTGAATTCACTTTGCCAAGAGAAGTTAACATCTCGATCGGGGATAAAATTCTTTCTTCAGATATTTCTCACAACCTTGTCGGGATAGTGAGAGATATTGAAATGCAGGCCACGGATTCTTTTAAAAAAATATTAGTAGTTTCCGCTGCCAACGTTTACACCACTGGATATGTCACTGTTTTAAAATGAATAAACGTCTTATTTCAACCATTGTAATATTTTTGGTTCTGATCTCTCTCCCTTATTGGGTTTATATTCCGGCACTTGTTTTAGCTATCATTTTCTTTCCTTTTTATTGGGAGGGAATCTTCCTCGCTTTTTTAATTGATATTTTATACGGTGATATTCCACATCCTACCATTTCATTGATCTTTCCTTTTGCTTTTTATATCTCGCTTTTTGTTTTACTTCTAATCCCTCTCAGAGAGCGAATAAGATTGAATGATTAACAGTATATTTCGTAAATTCAGAAAAAGAAAAAAATATAAGGATATAAATCCAGAAGATATTTTTTTGGATTCTACAAACCTACCGGGCTTTGCAGAACATAGATTCGAAGGTCGAATAGAAAAGCCGATAGGGGGTTCAACCTTCTTTCTGTTGAAGGGGATCTTAATTTTGATGCTTGTTATTTTTGCTTACAAATTATGGTCTCTTCAAATTATGCATGGAGAGAATTATTCGCAAATATCTGAAAACAATAAACTTGAACAAACTCTTATCTTTGCTAATCGTGGCGTGATTTATGATAGAAACAAAATTGAACTTGCAACAAACAGCATCAAGAAGGATAACGCAGATTTCTCTGCTCGAATTTATGCATCTCTCGAAGGTCTTTCTCATGTGGTGGGTTATCTTAAATATCCAACTAAGGATTCTTCTGGATATTATTTTGAAGAAAATTACCGTGGTCAAGCTGGGGTAGAGCGTACGTACAACGAGCTACTTTCTGGAACGAATGGTCTAAAGTTAAGAGAAACAGATGCCTTGGGGCGTAGTATTTCTGAAAGCGTAGTACAGAAACCAACCGATGGCCAAGACCTCATTCTTTCTATAGATGCGAAATTAACAAATGAACTATATAAAGCAATGCAGTCCATTGCTCATGACAGAGGATTTACTGGAGGTGCGGGAGTCATTATGGATGTTAATACTGGGGAAATATTGGCCCTTTCAAGTTATCCAACTTACGATCAAAATGTTATTACTTCCTGGGCTGACAAAACCAAAATTAAAGAACTCTTTAATAGTTCGGCCAAACCATTTTTGGACAGAGCTGTTAGCGGACTCTACACCCCGGGTTCGATAGTAAAACCAATAGTCGCTCTTGGAGCTTTAAACGAAAACATAATTTCCCCAGATAAAAAAATTCTAAGCGCCGGTTCAATTTCTGTTCAAAATCCATATGACAAAACAAAATTTTCTGTATTTAAAGATTGGAAAGCGCTTGGTTGGGTAAATATGAGAGATGCTTTGGCTGTTTCTTCAGACGTTTATTTTTATGTTGTGGGTGGAGGTTATGAAGATCAAAGAGGATTGGGTATAGGAAACATCGATAAATATTTTAGTGTATTTGGTTTTACAGAAAAAACAGGAATTGATTTGCCGGGGGAAAACACAGGGGTCATCGCTTCTCCAGAATGGAAGAAAGAAAATTTTAAAGGAGATGATTGGCGTCTTGGTGATACCTATATCACAGCTATTGGTCAATATGGAACACAGGTGACGGCTTTAGAAGCTGTTCGATGGATGGGGGCTGTGGCTAATAACGGTAAATTGCTTGTGCCTTCCGTAGTTTTTGGCGGAGCAGATAATCCAATATTTAGAACTGTAGATTTTAAACCAGAGGACTGGCAAACGGTTAGGGATGGGATGAGGCAAGGAGTCACCAAAGGTATTGTCTCGGCTCTTTATACGCCCGCCGTGGCTGTCGCTGCAAAGACTGGTACTGCAGAGCTTGGAGTGTCCAAAAAACTCGTGAACTCGTGGTCCACTGGATTCTGGCCATTCGACAAACCACATTATGCATTCGCTGTATTAATGGAACGAGGAGATAGAAATAACACCGTTGGCGCAACATACGTGATGCAACAAGTTATAAATTGGATGACTGTTAATACTCCAGAATATTTAAAGTAAGCTGTTTTTTAATTCTATATATGTTATCTTGGCTAAAGATTCCTTAGAGGAGTGTGTATGAATGTCCAAGAGTAAAAGACAAAGAGAGCATCGAAACAAATATGCTCATCTTGCCCCAAAGAGCAAAGTTTACGACAGAGAAAATAAGACTCAGAGGAAACTACCTCTTTCGGGTATTAAAGGAAAAGCTTTCTTGCCAGGTTTGAAAATGCTTTACCACGGCAGACTCTACATCTTACAAGCAAGGGTTCTAATAGGAGATACAGGTATGGGGTGGGGAGATTTCGTTCTCCACAGGCATGTCCCAGACGGTGGCCCAACTAAATGATATTTACCCCCTTCGAAATTCGATGGGGTTTTTTATTTGATTTAGACCCTCATTTAGGGTAGAATTCATCCTCATAAATTGAGTTGAAAAAAGGTTAAAAAATACAATGCACACAGAACACGAATATCTAACAAAAGAGAAATTTGAAGAGTTTAAGAAGGAGCTTAATACGCTTAAAACAACCAAACGCAAAGAAATTGCCGAAGCTCTTGAGTATGCTAAATCACTCGGCGATCTTTCTGAAAACGCCGAATATCATGATGCTCGAGATATGCAGGCACGAGTGGAGGATAGGATTAATCATCTTGAAGCGCTTTTAAAATCTGCTCATATTGTTTCTCATCATGACACGGGCACAGTGACTGTCGGTTCTGTTATCGTTGTTTCTAAACCAGACAATTCAAAGGTTACTTATACTATAGTGGGTTCTGAAGAAGCAGATGCTAGCTCGGGCAAAATTTCTGTACGTTCTCCGTTGGGACAAGCAGTTATGGGTAAATCGAAAGGGGAGTCGTTCTCATTCAAAACTCCAAGTGGTATAATGAGCTATAAAGTTATAGAGATAAAGTAAATCTCAGACTTTCTTTAAATGGCTTCTTTAGAAGAAATCAGACTTGCGAGGTTGGATAAATTAAACCTTTTAATCAAAAAGGGTATTAATCCGTTCCCAACAAAAACTAACCAAGATTATACAAACATCGAAGCTGTAGAAAAGTTTGAAGAAATTTCCTCTTCGGGAAAATCTATTCATCTCGTTGGACGTATCCTTTCTCTTCGGGCGCAAGGCAAAATCGTTTTCTTTCATTTTGATGATGGATCTGAGAAGTTTCAAGCTCTACTCAAATCTGGAGAAGCAATCAGTGATGAGAATTTTGAATTATTCGAACAGTGTTTTGATATAGGAGATTTCGTAGAAGTGAAAGGTATACTTTTCCTCACCAAGAAAGAAGAGAAGACGATACTCGCCGAAGAAGTGAGAATGCTTTCTAAATCTCTCCGACCTCTGCCAGAAAAGTGGCACGGATTGACCGATATAGAAGAAAGGTTTCGTCGAAGATATTTGGATTTAATTTCTACAGAAGGAGTAAAGGAAAGGTTTGTGGTTCGCTCAAAAATCATTGCTCTGATTAGAGAGTTTTATGTGAATAAGGGTTTCGTCGAAGTAGATTTACCCAACCTTCAACCTCTTGCTGGAGGAGCGACCGCTGCACCCTTCACCACGCACCACAATGCTCTAGGGATGGATTTCTTCCTCCCGATCGCCCAAGAGCTCTATCTCAAACAACTCCTCGCTGGTGGGATGAATAAAGTTTTCGAGATTGGCAAGAGATTTAGAAACGAAGGGATTGATACAACTCATAATCCAGAGTTCACTATGCTTGAATCCAACGAAGCGTATGTGGATGCAGAGGACCAAAGAAAATTTGTAGAGGAATTGTTCAGATATGTGGTGAAGGGGGTTTTTGGGAAACTTAAATTTGAATACGAAGGACAAACAATAGATTTCGAAACTAATTTTAAGGTAATGAAATATCCAGATATAACAGACGAAGAATATAAGAGAGATTTGCGTTCATCACTCATCCAGCCGACATTTCTGGTCGATTATCCTGTGAGCGCGAATCCATTTGCTAAGCGCAAAGATGATAATCCAGATTTGATTGATCGGTTTCAACTCATCATCGCGGGTACAGAATTGGTAAATGCATTTTCAGAATTAAATAATCCAATAGATCAAAAAGAAAGATATTTGGAAGAAGACAAGAAGGGCAAGAAGGGTAATAAAGAAATTTCTCCATCGGATTTAGAATACCTCGAAGCCATGGAATACGGCATGCCTCCAAATGGTGGAATCGGGATAGGTATAGATAGATTGGTCATGCTCCTCACCAACACTCAAAACATAAAAGAGGTAATTTTGTTCCCTACACTTAAACCAAGAGGGGAGAATTAAATTAAGCCCATAAATAAGGCTGATTTCTAGCCCGCATTTTCTCCTTGACAAATAGGTATATAATATGCTATAATAATAGTAGACTGGGCGAACACCCAAATCACGTTCTTCACAACAACTTCTTGGAGGTCCGCATGGAAATTCAGAAATGGATTGGCATCATTGCTGCGATTGTTTCTACAGCTGCGTACTTCCCGTACGCAAAAGCGATTCTCACGAGCAAGGGCCAGGTTCACCCGAACCAAGCGAGTTGGATTGTTTGGGCGGTTGTGGACTGGAGTGTATTCTTCAGTTCCATTGCAGCCGGGGTGTATCAGACCGCGTGGGTCTTCCTCGCGTTCGCTGTCGGTTCGACTTTCATCGCGATTCTGTCTTTGAGGTACGGGGATAGTTACTGGTCAAAGCTCGATGTCTTCTGCTTAATTACGAGTGCTGTTGCATTCGTGATGTGGAAGACCACGAACACACCAGAGACAGCTATTTTTCTGAACATTTTCGTTGCCATCGTTGGCTCTATCCCAACCTTCACAAAGAGCTGGAGTGAGCCAGAAAGCGAGGACAAGCTAACGTGGGCCATCTTCCTCGTCGGTGGAGTCCTGAACGTTATGGCGATCAAAACGTTTGATTGGAAAGATGCAGCCCCGCCGATCGCGGTCGCGTTGGTCCAAATGGCAATCGTGGTTCTCGTTTCAGTTCGTCCTCGATGGAATCGAGCAGTCGGCTGGTAGAAGTTGAAGTTGCATCACAAACGCCCCTTGCGCAAGCCTGGGGCGTTTTTTCATATTCGGAAACAAAACGGGGGAAATGTAAATAATAAAAGTGGATAACTTTGGTGGTCATGTGGAGGATGGTGGGATAGAATAGTATGCGAGTGGGAGAAAGTGGAGGACGAAGTCCGAAATCCCGCCACGGCGGGATGGGATAATTTTAAACTCAAACCCACTTATAAAAAATTATCCTCATGTTCATCGGTGAACACACACATACAGTCGATGAGAAAAAAAGAATCTCATTACCATCCAAATTCAAAAAAGAACTTGGGACTAAAGTCGTGGTCACCAGAGGATTAGATAATTGTCTTTTTCTTTTCCCCCACAAAACTTGGACAGAAATTTCCAAGGAAATGAGCAAGCTCGGCATGATGCAGTCGGATACCAGAGGATTTTCTCGCTTTATGTTTTCTGGTGCGACTGAGATAGATGTGGATTCTATGGGTCGAATCCTCATTCCTGATTATCTCCGAGAGTTTGGAGGATTATCCAGCCCAGTAGTGTTCGCTGGAGTGCACGATCGAATTGAAATCTGGAATGAGAAGCGTTGGAAGACCTATACCAAACGCATTGAATCTCAGGCAGATATGATGGCTGAAAAATTGGGCAAAGTAGGGATGATCTAATGGCCGAGGATATGATGGCCAAGCACATCCCAGTTCTTTTACACGAATCCATAGATTCCCTCAATCTTTCTCCGAATAAAGTATTCGTAGATGGAACCATTGGCTCTGCCGGCCACAGTTCTGAAGTCGCACGAATATTCGGAAAATCTGTTCGTATCATTGGTCTCGATAGAGACAGGAGAGCTGTTGAGAGGAGTCAAGAAAAGCTTTCAAAATTTTCTAATAATTTCTCTTTAGAAATTGAAAGCTTTAAAAATCTAGATAAAGTTCTAGAAAAAAATAAAGTTGAACATGTCGATGCTATCCTTCTTGATCTGGGGATTTCATCCAATCAACTTGAAGAGTCTGGTAGGGGATTCACTTTTCAAAAAGATGAACCACTGCTTATGACGATGTCTGAAAGTTCCAAAGAAGGTGAACTGACAGCAGGACTAATCTTGAATACTTGGGATGAAGATTCACTCGAACTCATCTTGAGAGGTTTCGGAGAAGAAAAATTTTCTAAACGCATTGCGAAGAAAATAATTGAAAGGAGAGAAGAGAAACCGTTTGAGACCACGAACGATTTAGTCCAAGCAGTCACAAGTGCTGTGGGTAAAGGAAAGTTTGGCAAGATAAACCCAGCGACAAAAACTTTCCAAGCTCTCCGTATCGCGGTTAACGAAGAACTCTCGGCTTTGGAAGAAGGATTAAAAAAGGGGTTTGAATCCTTAAATCCAAAAGGCCGACTCGCAGTTATCTCCTTTCATAGTCTTGAAGACAGAATTGTTAAGAACTATTTTAGAGAGCTTGGGGAGGCAAATTTGGCCCAAATATTGACTAAAAAACCGATTGTACCGAACGAACAGGAGAAACATGATAATCCTCGTTCGAGAAGTGCCAAGCTCAGAGTAATTCAAAAAATATGACCTTTAAAACCAAAACCATTTCATACGACAATAGAGTTCATCTATTTTGGGTTCTCGCTTTTGTTTTCTGTGCCTGTTTGATAGTTTATGTTTGGGCTGTACGAGCCACTATTTCAAATACTATAGCCAGATCAAACCTTGAATCACAGACAGCGAATTTAGCCACTGCGGTTGGAGAAATGGAATACACCTATATAGGAATGGAAAATAATGTTTCTCTTCAATTGGCTTATGACAAGGGTTTTAAAAATGTTGTTCAACCTCTTTATATTTCTCGTTCTGCTTCCAGGTCTCTTTCTATGAATGTATCAACAAACTCTGCTACACTTAATCGTTAAGAGACATGAGTGATGCACCGAATAGGTTACGCCTCCTTTCCATAGCAATATTTCTGTTTGCTCTTTTTTTAATTGGTCGGCTTTATTATCTCCAAGTTGTAGATAGTGGAACTTATAAAATAAAAGCCGAGCATCAATATGTCGCAGGAGCCAATTTTTTTAATCGAGGTTCAATATTTTTTTCAGCCAAAGATGGTTCAGAAGTGCCAGCCGCTTCTCTCAAAACAGGTTTTATTCTTTCTATTAATCCAGAAATCTTGACCAAAAGCGGAGCCAACCTCGAAGAAGTTTATTCAAAGATAAATAGTATTTATCCTTTAGAAAAAATTGATTTTCTTTTTAAAGCACAAAAAACAAAAGATCCTTATGAAGTCTTAGCAAATCATTTGGATGTAGGTATTGCAGATAAAATTCAAGCCTTAAAAATTTCTGGAGTTTCTGTGTTTGAGGAGAAGTGGAGAGTTTATCCTGGATTCTCTATGGCTTCTCATACTATCGGTTTTATGGGTTATAAGGGAGACGATTTGGCTGGTCGCTATGGTTTAGAAAGATATTATGAACCAGTTTTGGTGCGCAGTGGAGACGGAGCTTATGTAAACTTTTTTGCTGAAATCTTTTCTGATATTAAAAAGAGTGTGACATCTGGGCAAAGTTTAGAAGGAGACATTGTTACTACCATTGAACCATCAGTCGAATCTTTTTTGGAGCAGGATTTGGTCAAAATAAATACTCAATATCATTCGGAGTTTACTGGAGGGATAGTTATAGATCCAAAAACAGGAGAAATATATGCCATGGCTCTTGACCCGACCTTTGATTTAAACAACACCCAAAAAGAAAAAAACTCGGCTATTTTTAGGAACAAATTTGTCGAGGATAGGTATGAAATGGGCTCTATTGTTAAAGCTATCACTATGTCCATCGGTCTCGATTCTGGGGCCGTTACCCCTCAGACTACTTACAATGACCCTGGTTGCTTAACAATGAATAAAAAAACTTTTTGTAACTATGACGGAAAGTCACACGGTAATAACTTGAAAATGCAGGTTATTTTGGATAAATCTCTCAACACAGGAGCCACATTTGTTGAACAACAGGTTGGAAATAGAAAATTTGGAGATTATATGTTGAGATTCGGTATGGGTAGTACAACGGGAATAGATTTACCTAACGAAGGAAACTCTCTTGTTTCTAATCTAAAAAAAGGCAACGATTTGGAATATGCTCAAGCATCATTTGGACAAGGTATCGCCCTTACTCCCATTGTTACTGTTCGAGCTCTTTCTGTTCTTGCGAACGGAGGCACTCTCATTACTCCGCATTTAGTTAAAGAAATAAATTATAAAATTGGCACTTCCAAGAAAATTAGTTATCCATTGGGTGAACAAATCATTAGTCAGGCCAGCTCAGAACAAATTAGTAGGATGTTAACTGAGGTAGTTGATACAGCTTTAAAGAATGGTCAGGTACGATTACCGAACTACAGTGTGGCGGCGAAAACAGGGACAGCTCAACTGGCTGATCCAAGTGGGGGGTATTATACAGACAGATATCTCCACTCATTTTTTGGTTATTTTCCATCATATGACCCACGTTTCTTAATTTTCCTTTATACTTATTATCCAAAAAACGTTCAATATGCTTCAGAAACCCTTACCGATACCTTTATTGATATGACCAAATTTTTGATAAACTACTACAATATCCCCCCGGATAGAGAAGCCCCACCACCCCCAACAGTCCACGCTTTATGATTAAAGGTTTATTCAAAAAAGGCATTATTCTCGCCCTCGAAAGAGAAGCCCAATCTGTACTCAAGAAGTACAATCCAAAGATTGTGGCTATTACTGGCTCTGTGGGCAAAACTTCAACCAAAGATGCAATCAATACAGCCCTGTCCAAGTTTTACTCCACCAGAGCGAGTCTAAAGAGTTTTAATAGTGATATTGGTATCCCTTTAACAATACTAGACGTTCCTAACGCAGGAACGAGTCCTTTGGCTTGGACAAAAAATCTTATTGAGGGACTGAAACTTATTCTCTTGCCTAATCATTATCCAGAATGGTTAGTTATAGAAGTTGGGGCAGATCATCCGGGAGATATAAAAAAGATTGCCTCATGGCTTTCACCAAATATCGTAGTAGTGACAAGGCTTTCGGAAGTTCCTGTACACGTAGAATTTTTTGAATCTCCCCAACAACTTTTTGAAGAAAAAGGGGAGTTGGTAAAAGTTTTGAAAAATGGAGGAACGTTAGTTTTGAATGCTGATGATAATAATATTTTGAATTATAAAAATCTGACCAAAGAAAAAGTCATTTTATATGGAAATTCTGACGAGGCAGATTTGTCGGCTATGAATTATGAGATAGTTTATGATGAAAATGATTTTCCGAAAGGAATCACCTTTGTTGTTAAATCAGGAGAGGAAGAATTGCCTATTTTTATCGCCGGTACTGTCGGTTTGCACCACACACAACATATTTTGGCTGCTTTAGCTGTTTGTAAAACGCTCGGGGAACATTTGTCTGTGGCAGCTAATAGTTTTAAAAATCATGAGCCCACACCCGGTAGGATGAGAATACTAAAGGGATTGAACAGAAGTATTATAATCGATGATACCTATAATTCTTCACCAGTAGCAGTTATAGAAGCTCTGAATACTTTTGAAGATTTAAAGAAATCTAAAAGAAGTATTGCTGTTTTAGGAGACATGCTTGAGTTGGGCAAGTATTCAATTGATGAACACAAAAAGTGTGGAGTGAAAACAAAAGAGGTTGTTGATGTGTTAATCACGGTAGGGGTTAGAGCCAAATTTTTTATAGAAGGGGCCATGAGTGTAGGGATGAAAGAGAAACAAATCCATCAATTTGATACTTCGATTGAAGCAGGAAAATTTCTCCAAAGTTTTATAAAAGAAGGAGATACTGTTTTAGTTAAAGGTTCTCAAGGAATGAGAATGGAGAGGGCAGTTGAACAAATTATGATGTGTCCAGAGGAAAAAGAAAGATTGCTGGTCAGGCAAGACAAGGAGTGGCAAGGCAGGGTATAATTCCCAAATTGGCCCTATCGTCTATCGGTTAGGACACATCCTTCTCAAGGATGGAAGCAGAGTTCGACTCTCTGTAGGGTCACAAATTGGTCGGGAGTGAGCGAAAAATCCACGCAAATGATACAATTGCATCACAAATATGGAAAAAATTCCTGACAACTCAAATTTAGAACGTAAGTTTTCAAAAGATCATGCACAAGAACTAAGAGATGAAACAGCTCAAGAGATCAAAAGAATAAGAAATCTTCCAATATCCTCCAAAGAAGCACCGGAAGAAATTACCAGTGCATATTATGTTCAAGAAACTCAACGAGAACTACAGGCGAATATGTTTTGGCGAATTTTTGAACGATCATATTACAAGGATCTGGAGCAAATTTTTCAAGATAAGGCCAAAATAAGAAAGATTGAATTGGTTGGACAAGTACAAGAAGATTTTAAACTAAAACTACAACAGATACTTGCTGAATGTCCCTTGTCTCCCGAGGAACAGGAAAAATACCTTTCTGAAGAAGCAATGTCTGAAATGGATTTAGATAATTATCTGGTTCTTCTTCAGCGATTATCTGGAAATTATGTCGCTCATGTTACAAGACAAGGAGTAAGAGAAAAGAACTTCGGCATGACAAGTTATGCACATATTGGTGAGACAGAATTTCATAATAATTTTGTAGAAACACTTAGGGAAGGTCAACTACATTCATTTTTAACAAATATTCTATCCGATGATCCTAATTTGGGTGCTTTTCTAATGGCTGATGTCAAGGAAATAAAAGTAGAAAAACCAGATGCAGATGTTGATGAAATATTCAATATTCTATGGGCACGCCTAAATGCATCAGAAACGGCTGAACACGATAGATGGAGAGGTGCCCACGATCACTTTCCAGCTGAATTGTCTTCAGTACACTTTAGTGTAAATTCTGTTGAGTCTGAACTATACGGTTCAGAAAAAGGATATGACATATATTTCTACTATCCTGCTGAGTTTATAGCGCATAATTATTATCATCAGACTAAAGGAGTTTATACTCCTGCTGAGGAACTACAAACACGCCAGAAAGGTGTGGAAAGTGATGTATTTGTTTGGAATGAAGGAAAGGGAGTACCGGTGCAAGCTTCTCTCGTGTGTATACCAGAGAATGTCCAGGTGGATAGAAAAACGGGGTCACAATATGCTTTAGATTCTGGGAGTAAACCAGTTTTTCAAGACGGGCAATTGGTTAAAGCTCAAGATACTATAAATAGTAAAAAATATTGGGAAACCTATTTCAGAGAACACCCAGAATTGCGTCCAAATAAGATTATTTATTATTACAGGCCTTTTGAAACTTTCATTCGCCCGATACAAAATACTAATCTAATAACAACTAAGGCTTTTAAAAGAACGGATCAATTACCAGAATACGAACAACACATAGCTATAATCCAAGAGAAACTTAAAGACAAATTGAGAGAAATATTCTTGAAAGATGATGGAACTGAATCTGGAAAATAAAATCAGAATGAAAAGTGATGGAAAGAGGAACGAAACAGCGAGTATATAGTTAGATCACAAATTAATTCTTTGGCAGGCCGATCTCGTTTTTGTCTACCATTCTATAAACTGTTTTTGAGACGTCCTGGATCACAGATTCTAGTGTTTTAATGTCTATATTTGAGGTTCCGCGAGTCATTACACAAAGAAGATAAGGGTTTGTTGTTTTATAAATGATGCCACAATCATGAAGCTCTATGGATGAGTTTGGATTAGACAAATCTTGGAATTGGCCGAATTTATGGGCAACGTTTATAGAAATTGGTACTCCAGCTCTGAGCCCATTGTTAAAGTTTGTAGAACTTAGGAGTTCCAAGGCGCGTTCAGAAAGTTCATGGTTAAGATAAGTCGAGTTATACAGAATACGAATAAATCTAGAATAAATACCTGCTGAGATATGTTTGCTCTTTCCATTAGTGTCTCCCCAAGTTTGAATACCTAGATCACTAAACACAGAATTTATGAGGTTTGGTTCGAGGTTTGCAAGCAAAACATCCTTTGCATCATTGTCGGATCTAGAAATCATCGATTGAATAAGATAATCTACAGTGTACCAATTTCCAGCGACTAGGTTTGAAAATTCTTTACCCCCGCTGTTTGAAAGTGATCCAGTAAATAAAAGTTTTTGGGAGAGAACAGACATATCGTTTTGAGCTTTTTTAAACCAAGCAATCATGATGGGTACCTTTAGAAGGCTCCCAGGATCATATTCGGTGTTTTCTCCAACGCCTGCCCAAATACCGCTCTTTAAATCTCTATAGTAAATAGAGATAGTTTGCATTTCAGGGATGTTCAAGAGGTCAAAAGTTTCGAGTTTTAAAGCATTTTCTGTGTTCTTATTTCCCATTATTCCAGAATCAGCGATGAGTAGAGGAGAAATAAGCTTATTGTTTGGATCAACTAGACGGATACTATATTTAGACGTTGTTAATGGGGATGAAGTGGGGGAGTTGTTTATCAAAATACCTCCTACAAATCCAAGTACAAAAATAAAGACAAAAGAAAAAATTGGTTTCCATTTGGGTTCGTCAAGATAGTTTTTGAAGTATTCAACCATGAGCTTATTATAAAGCGAGACAGGATAAAATTCAAAAGGACATATGTTTTGTCTAATATAGAATATGTCTTTAATATAAAATAGTATAGACAAATTTGAATTTATAAAGGACAAACTATCATAAAACCTTTATTTAAGGGGATATTCTAAGTGCACTTAATGATTGGGTTATAAAAATTTAATTATTATTATTCTATTTTTTAAAATGAACTTTCTTATAATTTTCTTTTATATTTAGAAAACTTAAATTACCAAAAAACCTTTATAAAATAAGGAGTTTTCCACAGGTTGTTTGTAAAATATCTGTTATACTTTGAGAGTGTAATTGCAGTGAATATTTAGCACATTCTGTACATTCTGAATTAAATTTGTGGGCCCTTTAAAAAAGTTTAAGCGAATAGGTTTTGCATTTGACCTTCTTCTAATAATAGGTTTTGTTTTTTCGTCCACTTTCTTTTTAAATATTTCCAAGGTTTTATCTGCAGGAGTTCCATCAATTTTAAGTTATCAAGGACGCCTTACTGATTCATCTGGAAATCTTCTCGGTGGTTCGGGTACTTCATACACGTTTAAATTTGCTTTATATAATGCTGCAACCAGTGGTACCAAACTTTGGCCCACCGGCTCTCCATCAGCATATTCAACAACTGTCAAACAGGGAGTATTTAATGTAAACATCGGAGACATTGCCGGTGGATATCCAGATGTACTTGATTATGCTTTTACTGATACGAATGTTTTTTTGGAAGTACAGGTCTACAACACAAATACTAGTTTGTATGAAACACTTACACCCAGACAACAGATTTCATCATCAGCGTTTTCTCTTATTTCAGGCGCAGTAAATGGTACTGGTCAATCTACTATTGGTACTACCACACCGAACGGCTCTGCAGTCTTAACTGTTGAGGCTACTTCTTCAACAGCTACAGCGCTATCAATCAGAGGGGTGGCAAATCAAACAGCAAAACTTTTTGAAATTAAAAATGTGCTTGCTTCACCATTGTTTTATGTGAACAACAATGGTGGGGTGTTCGCTTCTTCTACACTTCAAGCGACTGGAGACACAACTTTGTATGGAAATTTATCTGTTTTAAGCTCAACCACTCTCCAATCATTTACATTTACAACGGCGACTGGGACATCGGCCACAACTACAAATTTTGCAACAACGAACTTATCAGGAACAAACATAAACGGGTTCGGACTTTCGTCATGTAATGGGGCATTCAATGCTCTTGTTTGGAATGCCGGACGATTTGGTTGTAACTCTATAACTGGAGGTGGATCAGGAAGTTCGGGGACTTGGTCCACGACTACTTCTTTGGTTTTGGGTCAGCTTATAAATTTTTCCAATACCAATACTGATATTGTCGCCATAGGAGCCAGTGGTGGTTCTAACTCAACCACATCAGCCAAATTTTATTTTGATCCAAATTTGTTATTTGCAAAGATAGGAGGAGATTTACTTGTAACTGGTTCAACGACTTTGCAGAATTTCACTTTTGTAAATGGTACAGGAACCAACGCAACTACAACAAATCTTTTTTCTGAAAATATATTCGGAACTAATCTAAATATTTTTACTTCTACTTCAACCAATTTATTTTCTACAAATGGTCGCATAGGACTATTGACTGCTAGCGGAATTATTTCTGGGCCAATCAATTCTGGAGATATCACTTCCGGATTAATTAATGGACAAACCATTTCTAATTCAGCGAACTTTACGGGCACACTGGCAGTGACTGGAGGATTAACTTCACTTTCCGATCTTTTAATCAGTGGTTCTTCAACTCTTCAAAATTTTACTGCGCAACAATCCACTTCAACCAACGCCACGACCACATCTTTGGCCATTTTATCTATCACTTCTCATATTCTTAGTGTTGATGCGAACGGTTCGGTGTTTGGAGCAAAGGTAAGCGATTTCCCAACACTTAATCAAAATACTTCAGGTTCAGCGGGCACTCTTTCTCCAGGCAGAAATATAAATGGAATATTATTTGACGGTTCAGGAGATATTTTAATCAACGCCGCGTCTTCTACATTGTTTTCAGATGTTAACTACTTCACCGGACAAAATACCTTTACGAACTTGATTTTCGGTTCGGCTACAGGCACACAAGCCACCACTTCGAATTTCTTTTCTCAGAATTTATTCTCTAATGTTTCTAACCTCGGCAATGCTACCACCACCTCACTCGCTATCACCAAACTTACCGGAGCCATCGTCGCTTCTGGTGTAGATGGATCTCTACACAATGCGGCTATAAGTGAGTTCCCAACACTTAACCAGAACACTACTGGGTCAGCAGGCACTCTGTCTCCGGGGAGAAATATTAACGGAGTTCTATTTGATGGTTCATCAAACATTGTTGTGGCTTCTACCACTCTCCTCGGAGATGTGAATTATTTCTCAAGTCAAAATACATTTACGAACTTGATTTTCGGTTCGGCTACAGGCACACAAGCCACCACTTCTAACTTCTACACTCAAAACTTATTCTCCACCAACTCAAACCTTGGTACCACCAACTTCACTAACGGTACCTCCACTTCTCTCTACGGAGTTAATGTTTTCGGAGCTAATGGCAACTTCGGTACTTTGATATACAGCAACGGGACTAGTACTAATGCTACTTCAACCAACTCCTTCTACACCCAAAACCTCTTTGCTAATGTTTCTAACCTCGGCAATGCTACTACCACCTCACTCGCTATCACCAAACTTACCGGAGCTATCGTCGCCAGTGGTGCTAACGGTTCACTTCATAATGCCGTAGCTAGTGAATTCCCAACTCTTAATCAAAATACTTCAGGTTCAGCAGCTACTCTTTCTCCAGGCAGAACTATCAATGGTATAGCTTTCGATGGTTCCACAAACATAGTGGTGGCTTCTACCACTCTTCTCGGAGATGTGAATTATTTCTCAAATCAAAATACATTTACGAACTTGATTTTCGGTTCGGCTACTGGCACCAACGCTACCACTACGGCACTTTTCAGCTCTATTCTCTGGTCCAACACTTCTAACCTCGGCAATGCTACTACTTCTTCACTCTTTAGCCCCAACGCTCAATTCACCAGAATTTGTTTAACCGGAGATATCTGCCGAACCACATGGCCAACTGGTGGAACGGGTGGGGGATCGGGCACATGGGCTACCACCACTTCACAAACTTCTGCTTATTTAAATTATCCAACCACTAGCTCTGATGTGGTGATCATCGGTTCAATCAATGCTACCTCTTCAGCCAAATTCTATTTTGATCCAAATATTTCATACGCAAGTATAGGAGGGGATTTGTTTGTCTCTGGTTCTACCACTCTCCAGAACTTTACTTTTGTGAATGCCACCGGCACTTCGGCCACCACCACAGCACTTTTCTCCACTAATCTTTTCTCTAATAATTCAAACCTCGGTACAGTTCAATTTACCAACGGTACCACCACTTCGATTTACGGAGTTAATGTTTTCGGTGCTAATGGAAACTTCGGTCCATTAATATCTACAAATTCAACTTCAACTAACGCCACTTCAACTAACTCCTTCTACACCCAAAATCTCTTTGCCAATGTTTCTAACCTCGGCAATGCTACCACCACCTCTATCTACGGAGTGAACGTCTTCGGAGCTAATGGCAACTTCGGTCCACTAATCTACACCAACGGCACCTCTACCAATGCCACTTCAACTAATAGTTTGTTTGCCACCAATCTCTTCGGTACTTTAGCCAACTTCTCTCAAGCCACCACTACCGACTTCTACGCTTCACACAACGCTTCCACCACTAACTTGTTTGCTAACACCGAAGTCATAGGTAGTTCTACCATTGGTTCTCTCTTTGCTCTCTACGCCACCACCACCAACGCTACTTCATCAGTGAGCTTCTTCACCACTAAGATCTTCTCTAACGTCTCAAGCCTAGGAGCAGCTACTACCACCTCACTTTATATTTCAGGCAATGCTTCTACCACTCAATTCTTTGCTAACTCCGAATTTGTTGGCAGCTCTACCATCACAAACTTAATTAGCATGTTCTCAACTAGTACCAATGCCACATCTACTAGTCTCTATGTCTCAGGCAACGCTTCTACCACACAATTCTTCGCTAACACTGAAATCATCGGCAGTTCTACCATCGGAAAACTATTTACCAACTTCTCTACCTCCACCAACGGAACCTCAACCAACTTCTTCTCCACCAACCTCTTCTCTAATAACTCCAACCTCGGCACAACCATTCTCACTAACGGTACCTCAACCAGTATTTATGGTGTGAATGTCTTCGGAGCTAATGGAAACTTT
>JAHFOF010000004.1:33644-38633 GCA_023266935.1 bacterium
AACCAACTTCTTCTCCACCAACCTCTTCTCTAATAACTCCAACCTCGGCACAACCATTCTCACTAACGGTACCTCAACCAGTATTTATGGTGTGAATGTCTTCGGAGCTAATGGAAACTTTGGTCCATTAATATTCACAAACGGAACAAACACAAACGCTACTTCAACTAATAGTTTGTTCAGCACTAACTCCTTCAGCACGATAGGGAATATCCAAAACCTCACCTTCAATCTGGCCACAGGAACATTTGCTACTACTACTAGTTCGTATGCAGTTACTGCATCTTCAACTAATCTCTACTCCGCATTCTTCACTGGTGGGGGATTGTCTACCTGCAACGGTGGAACAAACGCTTTGATTTGGAATAACGGACGATTTAGTTGTAACTCCATCGTTTCAGGTAGCGCCGCTTCCTCAACGTTGCTCGGAGACATAAACTATTTCACAAATGAAAATACTTTCACTAATCTTAACTTCACTTTGGCTACTGGTTCTCAAGCTACTACTACTGTTTTGTATTCAACAAAAGGAACTTTTGATGCTTTGTGCTTGTCGGCAGACACATGTAGGACCACTTGGCCAACAGGAGGTGGGGGGGGACCACAAAACACCAAATGGGCTACATCCACAGCACAAAATTTCACTATATATCCTAATGGAGGAACTAATATTGCTGTAGTTATAGGAGAAACGGCTACTACGACTTCATCTCAGTTTGAAGTTGTTGGAGGAGCGTTTATTGATAACTCCACAACAACTAACGCCACTACTACAGCGTTTTTCTCTCAAAACTTATTTGTCAACACTTCAAACCTGGGCAATGCTACCACCACCTCTATCTACGGAGTGAACGTCTTTGGTGCTAATGGAAATTTTGGACCGCTTATCTACACTAATGGGACAAGTACTAATGCCACAAGCACAAATAGTTTCTATACTCAAAACCTCTTTTCAAATGTTTCTAACCTTGGTTTAGCCACTTTCTCTCAAGCTACTACCACCTCACTTTATATTTCAGGCAATGCTTCTACCACTCAATTCTTTGCTAACACAGCAAACATAGGCAGTACCACCATCGGAGACTTGTTTGCCAATTTCTCCACTTCTACTCAAGCTACTTCCACCAACTTCTTCTCCACCAATCTCTTCGGTACTTTAGCCAACTTCTCTCAAGCCACCACCACCGACTTCTACGCTTCACACAACGCTTCCACCACTAACTTGTTTGCTAACGTATCTAACTTCGGCAGTACCACCATCTCCAGTTTGTTTGCTCTCTACGCCACCACCACCAACGCTACTTCATCAGTGAGCTTCTTCACCACCAAGATTTTCTCTAACGTTTCTAGTCTCGGAGCAGCTACTACCACCTCACTTTATATTTCAGGCAATGCTTCTACCACTCAATTCTTTGCTAACTCCGAATTTGTTGGCAGCTCTACCATCACAAACTTAATTAGCATGTTCTCAACCAGTACGAATGCTACGACTACCAGTTTCTCTGTTGCCGGTATGGCTTCTACCACTCGACTCGTTGTTTCAAGTGCGGGCACAGGTTCAACAAAATGTTTGCAAGTAGATGGTTCTGGATTAGTGGCAGCAGCCACATCAGCTTGTGGTAGCGGAGGAGGATATAGCACTATTCAGTTTAATGGCACACCTCTTACTCAAAGAACGACAGTTAACTTCAAAGGTTCTGGAGTTAGTTCTATAACGGATACGGGAGGATTAACAGAAATTACTATTAGTGGGGGAGGAGGTGGAGCAGGAGGAACATGGGCAACTTCTACTTCTCAAATATCCACTCAATATGTAAATTATTCGAATAATGCAACAGATGTTGTGGCAATTGGAGGAACAGGATCAAACGCCACTACCACTGCAGATTTCTGGTTTGATCCAAATACAAATAGATCTTATTTGGCCGCAGGGGTTGGAATAGGCACAACTTCATCGTATACCACAGGCGCTCTCGCTAGTGCATTATATGCATCAAGCACATCTATCACACCAACAATCATTGCAGACCAACGAGGTACAGGAGGTTTACTCAGTTTACAATCTGGAGGAGTAGAAAAATTCGCTGTGGCAAATGGGGGAGGTTTGACTATTTCTGCAGTTACTTCAGATATAGCAAAGACCACGACTGCTTCTACCACTAATGCAACAGATTTTAATGTAACGGGGCAAGTAGGAGGACCTTCGTTCGGAAGTACCACAGCTTCAAATAGTTATGTAACCATAAGTGATGGGACTATTCCAGGCCAAGATGGGACGGTCATCGCATCTTCAACCTTTACTGGTCCAACGATGGGTGCCGGTGGACAAGTGATTCTCCGTGATGATGGTAAATATGTGATTCTCGAGGGAGGAGGCACAGGAGTATCTGTTTGGAACGGTTATACTGGTTCGACAAACAGATTACCGAACTCTACTCTTAGTCGTGCATTACAGACTGGAGCGATTGCACTTAAAATGCAAAATGGTAAATATCTCATAATTCAAAATGGTGCTAACCCAAACTGTGGAGACTCGAGTGTGATTGATCCCTATGGTGTGGATACATTAATCGTTGGTCCTACCGGACCAGCATCAAACTGTGGTTCGGGTGGAGGAACCAATGCCGTTCTTATGCAAAACGGCAAGTACTTCATTATTTGGAGTGGAAACACAGCCACATCAATATTTGATCCAAATATAATTGGAACAAACGGAGGTGCGGGAAGTTATCTGACTGGACCGACTTTACCATTTTCTCCTGGAGCTGGTGCCCATATGCTTATGAGAGATAATGGAACATTCTTGATTTATGCCGGTGGCAACACAGCAAGCACTGCTATTTATAATCAATACACAAATACAGTTGTATCAGGGCCCGCTGCTTCGGCTAACATAACCACGGGAGCATTTTCTATAAGAAGGAACGATGGGATGTTCCTAACTCTTCCAGGCGCAGCTAACACATCATTTGTATATAATCCAACAGCCACTTCAACACCAAACGGTCCAGGAGCGTTCGGAACGGTACTTAATGTTGGTCCTACCTCTGCATTGGCCGATGGTGCTCAATCAGTATGGAGACAAGATGGGAAATATCTTTTGATAACAGCGAACACAACTGTTTTGAATTCAGTCACTGTTGGAGCAGGATTTACAGGAACATCTGATGCTGTTGACCCAACATTTATTGTGTCTGGAGTACCAGTACTTTCAGGCGCTGCAGGTTCAGGTATCACTGCCTTTATGCAACAAGATGGAAGATATGCGATTCTCCGTGGAGGTGGTACAGGTATGGATCAATACAATATGGGGTTTGTCACAGGCAAAGATGATGGGGGTGTGAATAATGCTTATTATGAATCGGAGTGTGTTAGTAGCTCTGCCCTTTCTCCAAATTCAACATTGAATTGGAATACAAATAGTGAAGGAACGGTTTTGGCTCACGTGAGAACAGTTGTTGGACCTGCAGATACTTGTTCAAATGCTTCATACAAAGATATTCAAAAATCAGGAGATTTAATTAATGCCACCTCAACACTGATAAACAGAATTCAATTCAAATTCGAATTTCTACGAGAGTTGCCGAGGTTCCTTGACCAAGAATGGGGCATTAGAAAATCTGGACAAACCAGATACAGGAGAGTGAATGCGGACCCAGTACTCTATGATGTCACAGTAGACAATAGTGCAGTGCTCCACCGATCTCAATTTGATTTTGGTAATGAAATTGCTTCTACAACAGGTGGTTATGCCTCTGGTCCACAACAAATTAACATTTCAAATGATGCCAACAGACAAAATGCTCTAACTTTACAAACATTCCAGAAGGCTGGTACAACCACTTCTTCAAACGCAGGTTATTACAATGGAACATTTGCTACAAGTACGAACATGTCAGTTGGTACGGCTTCGACTACTGTAGTTATGAAGCGTCCAGATGGCAAATTTGTTATCCTTGCATCAGTAGAAAATACAGGGACTTTAAAAAATTCAATGGTTTATGATGAAGCAACAGGTTCTACTACTTTGAGGACTTCTGGAGCACAAGCACCTACTGTTTATCTTAGAACCGGAGGGTTTGCTTTCAAGCGACCGGATGGGAAATTCTTGATTGTGATGGGCGGAGGGGATTTCAGCGGTAACACGATGGCAGGAACTTCAACTACAAACATTTATGATCCCGTATCTGATACCTTTACTCAAGGACCTGATCTCGCCAGCAGAACAGGAACAACAGGCGCGGGGATTGGAGCGTCTGCTATTCCTCTACCAAATGGAAAAGTGCTTATCATGCACGGAGGAGGAACCAAACAATCTTCTATTTATGATCCAGTGATGGATTCTATGCAAATCGGTCCATACGCTCAAGGCACAAGCGGGTCTGTAGCAGTCGGACCAGGATCTTTGTGGATACCTCGTCCGAATGGAACGTATCTCTTTATCGAAGGTAAACCAACGTTCGGTCCTGTTGCTGGCTGTAGTGCTGCGTTAACCACAAGTACAAACAATTTTGATCCATATTCAATGACCTTTACTTTTATCGGAGCACCTCCACTTCTTACTAACGGCACAGGTCCAGGCGCCATTACTTTCCAGAGATCAGATGGAAATTGGGTGATTCTTAAAGGAGGAGATATCGCCGCATCTTGTCAGGCTGTAACTAACGTAGATATTTATAATCCAACAACGAACAAAATAGTTGCTGGGCCAGCTCTTGCTGCGTCGACTCAAATCGGCCTAGGAGCACTGGTACTTCCTAGACCAGATGGAACGTGGTTGCTTCTTTCTGGAAGCGGTGGTGCTGGTACAGGAGGCGCGGCCGGTGTTCCTTATTACAGACCTTTGACCGGTCCATCACCAATCTATGCTGAAAAAGAAGGAGCATTTGGTACAGGTTTGGGTGCTCAAGTTGGTGCTTGGATTGCTGGGCCTATCCAAGGTTATGCTGTCGAATCTGGTTCGGTGGCTTTCCAAAGAAGTGATGGAAG
>JAHFOF010000004.1:38643-52439 GCA_023266935.1 bacterium
ACTGCATCAACCACTTCTATATATGATGCAGGTTGGGTGTCGTCTGGTATATACAAATCTGAACAGTTTGATTTAAGCCCAGTTGGAACTAAACTAACTTCTGATGCCACACTTTCATGGAAAGGAAATATGTTTAGCACTGCTCTGGGAGGTATTTCTGCTGAAGTAAAGACCGCTACCAGTCAATCTAACTTGAATAGTGCTTCCTGGAAAGAAGTCCCAACATCTGGTGGATTAATTAATCCTGGCGCAACGGATACATGGCTCCAACTCAACTTTAATTTCCGTCGAACATTCCCTTCATATGGTGGTTTATATACTGACACATGGAATACTGGAGGTTCATCTTCTTATTTCCCCCAAAGACCGGTTGTCACCCCAGTTCTTTATGAATATAAAGTGACCAAAGATAAAGATTTGTTGAATCTTAATACCGAAGGTCTTACTGTGCTTCGAGTAAGTTCAAACGGTGATTTGTTCACTGCTTCTGGTTCAACTATCAATACTAGCGGTGCCGATCTCGCTGAACGCTACACTTCAAATGAGCCTCTTGATTTTGGAGATGTCGTCTCTATAGATCCAAGCAATAATCATGGAGTGAAGAGAACGAATTACCAGTATCAGCGTGATGCATTGGGTGTTGTTTCTACTGATCCGGGATTTGTCGCGGGTGCGTATACAGCAAATTCCTATCCTATAGCCCTTATCGGTCGTGTACCGGTCAATGTTTCTACAGAAAATGGTCTGATTCAATCTGGAGATAAATTAACTCCATCTAGTGTTCCTGGTTATGCGATGAAAGCCACTCTTGCAGGACACATTATCGGACATGCCCTTGAGTCTGTTGACCCAGAAAAATTTGTTGATTGTCCTGCTTCAAATATCTATGTGGCAAATCGCAAATGTGCCAGTATCATGATGTTTGTTAACCTTTCAGACTTTAATGGTGAACCTATAGATGGTGCGATGGCTTCGTATAACGCGGATCATGGTATATCTATAGACACTAACAACGACGGATTTGCTTCTACCACAGCAAGCACAACAAGTATTATGTTGGGTACAAGACAAGGCAACATTTTGAACTACTTGGAAATGTTGAAGAAGGATAGGGAAGAGGGAGTATCATTCAAATCAGAAATATTTGCTGACAGATTGAGTGCTGTTTCGGAAATTATTTCTCCAAATATCTTTGCTAGATTGCTTCGCTCGGACAATATTGAAGGTCTGTTGGTTTCCACCCAAAGATTAATTGCTGATGGATTAATAGTGAACAGTATTGGGACAGTTGGTTCAAGCACAGATGTATTTAGTGATATTAATTTCTTCGGTCGACCATATTTCACCACAGACACTGCTGGTAATGCGGTGGTAAAGATGGGAGCTAAACAGGTAGATATAGTATTCGACAAGGATTATATAGAAACACCAATAGTTTCTGCGACGATTGCCTTGGAGAATGCATCAAGTAGTCCAGAACTCGAACAGAATATCTTCGATCAAGACATCAGGTTTATTGTATCTAGGAAGAGTATCCACGGATTCTCTATACTATTGAATAAACCAGCTCCTGGAGATATTGGATTTAGTTGGTCAGCATTCGCAGTAAAGAACGCAAAGATGTTCACTTCGAAAGATCCTGATGCGACATCTACCCCACAGACACAAACAAACAATTCAGCCAGTTCGACCCTTCCTAGTGATACATCCACTTCATCTCCTCCAGTAGCAGGAGACACAAGCTTATCTAACCCTGTCATTGATTCAAACGCATCAACATCAACTCCTCCGGTGGTGCCGGAAACTCTTCCAGTAGATAATTCAACATCTACTTCAGAAATAGCTCCCCCCCCAACTCCACCCGATGAAAATCAAGCACCTCTTCCTGTGCCAGATGTGACACCTCCTCCAGAGCCAACAACTACACCAGAAACCCCACCCTCACCATAATTGAATGGGGTAGATAGGTTTGTTATACTTCAAATATGAACACATTTTCTGAATCATCAAGGAAGCTAAAAACGTTATTTATTGTTATTTTATTAGTCGCTGTAAGCGGAGTGATTTCTACAGCTTATTTATTGAACAAAGTTAAATACTTAGAAAATCCAACACTGGCTTCACAACAGGAGATCAAAAAATTAGTTGTAGATGTGGGAAAGTTTCTTGTTCTTCCAACAGATGAGACCCCGACTCTGGCCACAGTGAGCGATCCAGAGAAACTTCGAGATCAGCCGTTCTTCGCGAACGCCTTGGCTGGGGATAAGGTTTTAATCTATACTTCTTCCAGAAAAGCGATTTTATGGAGACCTTCAACTTCAAAAATTGTAGAAATTTCCGCTCTTAATCCTTCCGCCGTTTCTAATACATCAGTTAATTCTACAGGTGTAACCCAATAATTTTCTATGAGCTTCAACTCCAGAAGCATTTTACTTATCCTTCTCTTCATTATAGGGATGACTGGTCTGGTAGTTTCAGCTCAAGAGTTTTCTTCTACAAATTATACTGTTTCGAATCCTGTGATTTTTCCTGGAGGATATTCAACTTCAACTAATTTTGGTTTAAGCGCTGTGATTTCTCAAATGTCCACAGGAACTTCTTCGGCCTCATCTTTTAAACTTTTCGGGGGTTTCCTATATTTCCCATTTGTATCTACACCAGTCTTGAGCGCCACACCGGGTACAAATCAAATCTCACTCACTTGGACCTCAGCTGATGCAGAGGTTGGTTGGGTCGTGGGGGACTATGCAGTCGGACTGTCTTCTACTTCTGGGAGTGGGTACACTTATACGTCAGCTGGTAATGTTCTTTCTTACAATGCTACCAGTTTAACTGCTGGTACGACATATTATTTTATTTTGAAAGTAAAAGATGTTTTCGGTAACACAATCGCCACAACAACCGAAGTTTCAGCAATACCTACTGCACCCAGTAACAATGGCGGAGGAGGAGGGAGCGGAGGAGGTGGCAGTAGCGGAGGTTCATATACACCTCCAAGTTCTGGTGGAGGAAGTGTGAATTTGAGTGGAAGAGCTTATCCCAGAAGCACCATTACTGTTTTGAAAGATGCCCAAATAATTTCTTCTGTTCAGGCTGATGCTGATGCTAATTTTAAAACATTAGTGACAAATTTAACTGCCGGAAATTTTATTTTTTCTGTTTATAGCGAAGATAATGATGGTAACAGATCCAGTTTATTAACTTTTCCAGTAAGTGTGACTAATGGAGCGGTGACTAATATTGGTGGAATATTCATTGCTCCAACCATAGCAATAGACAAATCACAAGTAAAAAAAGGAGATAATTTGGCTATATTTGGTCAGACATCTGTTCAAAGTGATGTGATGATTCAAGTAAACTCTGACCAACAAATTTTTGCGAAAACCAAATCAGATACAAATGGAGCTTATCTTTATAACTTTGATTCATCACCTCTTGATTATGGTAATCACAGTACTAAATCCAAGAGTTCTTTTGCAGATGAGATTAGTTCCTATAGCGTTGCTGTGCCCTTTGTTGTTGGTACTCAAAACATTCTTCAAACTTTAACTCCCAAAAAATGTACCAATGGCAGTACTGGAGATGCTAATGGTGATTGTAAAATCAACCTAGTTGATTATTCAGTGGTAGCTTATTGGTACAAGAGAGCAAATCCACCAAAAAATGTTGATTTAAATGGTGATGGGAAAGTGACACTCATCGACTTCTCGATTCTGGCTTATCATTGGACCGGCTAAAATGAAAAAAACATTATCTATTATTATAGTTTTTATTTTCTTACCTATTTTTGCGCATGCCTCTACAGCATCTATAAAAGTAGATACACACAATGTTTCTATAAATACTATAGAGGGTACAGTGGTAATACCAAGAAATATCTCCATATCAAAAATTAATGATGGTAATTCTGTCATTCTTTTTTGGATTAAACCGGCCAGTTTAGATGTCCAAACAAACACTGTCTATTTTGCAGGGCTTACTCCCGGTGGATTTGCAGGTGTTCAAACCATTTTTTCTATCATAGGTGATTTTAAGTTGGATGATTTGAAAGATGTCATCTTTAAGGATGTTTCTGCATTTAAAAACGATGGGAAGGGGACACCAACTAAAGTTAAAATGTCTGCAGTTGTGGGGACAGATACTGTAGACTCTATCTCGCCTGAAGTGTTTAAACCCATCATTTCAAAATCTGAAGAAATTTTTGATAACAACAGGTTTATTTCCTTTGCTACTCAAGACAAAGGTGTGGGAATAGATCATTATGAATATAAAACCACTTTTGCCTTTTTTGGTGAACCTGACAAGGAAAATTGGCAGATAGTTGATAGCCCAGTAGAACTTTCTATAACTTCATTATTTCAGAAGATTTTTATTAAAGCTGTTGATAGATCAGGCAATGAGAGATTACAATCAACAGTTGGCCCATACTTTTACTACTTGTGGTCTTTGATTTGGGTTATAATATTATCATTAGTTATATGCGTTCTTTCGTACATGCGACGTTTTTTACGATAGGGATAACAATCCTGTTCTTTGTTTTTCCTTTTCAAATCTACGCAGCTACTCTAAATGTTCTCCCTGATTCTGGTTCTTATGCTGTGGGGAAAACTTTTCCTGTAAATATTTATGTTTCTTCCCCAACCACATCTATAAATGCCATTTCTGGCTCTCTCTCGTTTTCTTCTGATAAACTCCAAATAGTTTCTTTGTCTAAAACGTCTTCCATTCTTACTCTTTGGGTTACTGATCCATCATTTTCAAACTACGCAGGCACGATTGATTTTGAAGGGGTAGTTCCCAATCCTGGTTTTATCGGTTCTTCTGGACGAGTTATAACTGTAAACTTTAAAGTCATAGCTACTGGTAATGCTGAAGTTAAATGGAAAGCCGGTTCGGTTTTGGCTAACGATGGTAATGGGACAAACGTCTTGCAAGATTCTAGTCCTGCTAGCTTTACTTTAGGAGGCGTTTCTTCTCTTCCTGTAGAAACTTCAAAAATCTCTGTTCCACAAATTCAAACTACGGGTGGAATAAAAATATCTTCCCCAACTTATCCAGATTCTTCTAAGTGGTATACAGAAACAAATGGCAAATTTACTTGGAATGTTCCTGATGGCATAGGAGCAGTGAGAATGTTAGTCGGTAAACTAGCAAACGGTATTCCCAGTGTAGTGTATGAGCCTCCTATTGATAGTAAACAAATCAGTGATTCTAGTGACGGTATATGGTATTTCTCTCTTCAGGGCAGAACTGGTACTACATGGGGGGCTATCAGTCGTTATCTGTTTAGAGTTGACTCTACTCCTCCTGAAAACTTTACTATGAAAGCTGTTGCTTCTGATGATCCAACCGAGCCTAAACCTAAATTTATATTTTCAGCCACGGATTCTATTTCTGGTATAGATCACTACACCGTAGAAATAGACGGCGGGGGAGCGGTTAATTGGGAAGATAATGCTAGCGGAGTATATTCTCCAAAAGCTTTACCTCCAGGAAAACACACTATTTTAGCTAAAGCATATGATGGTGCGGGAAATTCTACTCCAGCTTCTATTGATTTCACTATTGTAGGTATAGAAACACCGAAAATTACATTTTATACAGATAGCGTATCAGCAAATAAACCTTTGATTATAAAAGGCACAGCTTTACCAAATGTTACTGTTCGAGTGAAATTATCGAAAGGAGCATCGATTGGTAGTCTGTTTAGTAATGTTTCGGCAGATACAAGTCCTTATACTCAAACGGTGGATAGTGATGACAACGGCTCATGGAGTATGTCTGTTGATACAACCAAATTTGAAAGCGGTGCATACGACATGACAGCTACAGCCATAGATTCTCGTGGAGCCCAGAGTAATCCAACTGCCACCAAGACAATTTTGATAAATTCAAGTTGGTGGCAATCTATCGGTTCAAGCATCATCAGATTCCTCGCTATAGCCATTCCAATACTGGCATTGTTGTATGGTTTGATTATTGTTTTCTTGCACGGATTCCACAGGGTGAGAAAAACAAATACCAAACTTTTAAGGGAAGTGAATGACATAGAACGTTTAGTGGATAGAGCATTTATTCTCTTGAAAGAAGATGTAGAAGATTCAGTTAAACTTTTAGAAAAAACAAAAAGTCGAAGGCAGTTAACCCAGGAAGAAGATGCCATAGTAAAGCGTTTAAGAAGTAATTTGTCTGAGGCAGAACGAATGATTCATAAGCAAGTTAGACAGGTTGAAGATGACATAGAATAAAAAAGCCGGCACTTGGAGTGCACGGCGGTGTAATTATGGGCGGATGATTTCATCTAGGAATTTTCTGATGAGAGCCTCTTCGGGGCTCATCATTCTTTTCCGTTGCATGATTTCGATCAGTTCACCCCTTGTGTAATGAGTGAGTTTCTTTTGAAGACTGGCTACGATCTCATCACGAATTTTGGAGCGAATTTTGATTTCGCCTCGAAGCATGCTGGAGAAAGCTTCGAGCTCTGCTTCTTGGGTATCTGCGGTAATTACTATCGAGAAACCCTTGAAATTGTTATGAACAGCCAGTTTGCCCGTAGGAAGAGAGAGACGCACGGTGCAAGCCTGAAGAACAAGGAAAGCAGAAGAAAGGCATCCTCCCGTCACAAGTCCGTATGTTTCGGATCGCAAAGATCTGATGATCTCAACGAGACGCAAAGCATCCAAACTGAGGCCTCCGTTTGAATCAATTTCAATGACAATGGGAATCTGACTCTCGACATCAAATGTCCTCAACTGTCTTTCAATCAATTCAACATCTTTTTCTCTGAACTTGTCGCCGAGGATTACTCGCCTCGGATAAGCCGTTTCTGCAAACCGCAGAAAGCGGCTAGCCTTCACGGTTGCGTTCACTGTCGCCTCCTTGGTGGATATTTCGGTTGACTTCAGGGGTTAGAATCTGATATGATGTATATCATAATAAATAATATAAGTCAAATGACCGAACAAATGCCAGAATCAGTGCAGGCTGAATCAGATAAGAATGAATATATAGAGAAAATTACTGTTACAGATAAAAGTGGAATAGTTCATACTTTTTATAGCACAAAAGAATTGATGGAGTGGCAAGAAGAGCAACACAGTTCAGAAGCAAAATAGACATCAAAAAACTCTCTTCGGAGAGTTTTTTGATGTCTGTTCCATATGTGGGCATGATATAATTTTAGTATGGTAAATGAAGGCCTTTCTTTTAATAATACCAATGAAGAATTGGAGCATCTACGCTCAAAAGTTTTTGAACAAGAACGTCGTTTAGAAAAATTTGGTGTTGTCAGAACACGCGAAGATCTTATAAAAAATTCTTTAAATGAATATAAAGTAAGTAATATCCAAAATTTGGACCCCTCCGCACATCAGGAAGCAAAGTCTAAAGCTGAGTATGTTCTTAATCAAGAATCTAAAAAACAACTCCAAGAGATGGTTTCTATTACAGAAACCAAAGGTATTCTTCAAGCTTTAGTAACCATAGAAAAGATGAACGGCTGGAAACTTGAGGATGATTTTCATGATTATCTCGTTGGTCTTATACAAGAAGGATTATCACCAAAAGGTTTAGAAACAAAAGGTCCAATATATCGCGCTTTGAATATGACTCTTTTTGAAGTCATCCTTTCAGATACTTCCAGCTCTGAAGACCACAAAAAAGATTTGAAAACTCTTATTTCGAGCATGGAACAATTTTATGCGGGCATGCTTTCGGTTTCAGAAGAAAAGACCTTGAGTAAAAATTATTTTGTATTAGAAATAGCCAACAGTGATAAAAGCGAAGAGTTTATTTTTTACGTTTCTGTGCCGAATGAAAAGAAAATGTTATTTGAAAAACACTTATTATCTGTTTTTCCGTCCGCTAAATTAATTGAACACAAGAGAGATTACAATATTTTTTCTGAAGGAAGTGTTGCTTTGGCATCAGTGGCTGAACTTTCTGCCCCTTCAGCCATGCCCCTTAAAACATTTGAAACTTTTGATTTTGATCCATTGAATACCATATTGAATAGTTTTTCGAAAATTCCTAAAGATGGTTCAGGCGCTTCTCTGCAAATTATTTTTAATCCACAAGGCGAACTTTACACTAATAAATATAAATATTCTCTCAAACAACTTCAGAACGGAGAAAAAACAAGCGAGGCCATAGCCGAAAGATCAAATTTTGGTGAGGTAACCAAGGCTTTCGGAGAGTTCTTCTCTTCTAATAAGAAGAAAGACATAAATCAACCCCCAGTGATTGATTCTATGGCTATTAATCAAGTCATCACCAAACTATCCAGCCCAACCGTTTCTACTAATATTCGTATAGCCGTATCTGGTAGAACTCCAGGAGAAGCAGAACAAATTATTAGTGATATAGAATCAAGTTTTAATCAATTTGAACTGCCTGGAATAAATAGCCTTAAATTCAAAAGAATAAAACCAGAACAAGCTCCGAATTTCTTTAGAGGTTTTACTTTTAGACTTTTTGAAAACAATCAAACTGTGCCTTTGAATCTTAAAGAACTCACTTCGATTTTTCATTTTCAAACAGGAGCTTTATCAGGCAGGAGCGAACTCAAACAATCAAAGGCAAGTGGAGCCGGTGCTCCGCTCGGGCTTCCTTCTACGGGAGTATTGTTGGGTTTAAATAAATTCAGAAATATAGAAACAAAAGTTTATCTTGCTCCAGAAGATAGACTTAGACATTTTTATACTATTGGACAAACCGGCACAGGAAAATCCACTCTTTTAAAAAATATGATTATTCAAGACATAATCGCCGGTGAGGGTGTTTGTATGATTGATCCTCATGGAGTAGATATCAATGATGTTTTGGCCAACATTCCTGACAACAGAATTGATGATGTAATTTATTTTGATCCGAGTCAAATAGACAGACCGATGGCTCTAAATATGCTCGAATATAATCCGAAATATCCAGAACAGAAAACATTTGTGGTAAATGAACTTTTTAATATATTCCAAAAATTGTATGGGAAGGTGCCAGAATCAATGGGTCCAATGTTTGAGCAATACTTTAGAAATGCTTCTATGTTGGTTATAGAAGACCCAGAAACAGGTTCCACTCTTCTTGATGTCTCTAGAGTTCTTTCGAATAAAGAATATCGTGCTTTAAAGCTTAGTCGATGTAAAAACCCAATCATTGTTCAATTCTGGAAAGAAGTGGCAGAAAAGGCTGGTGGGGAAGCGGCCTTGGCAAACATTGTTCCTTATATTACTTCCAAGTTTGATGTTTTCCTGGCGAATGACATTATGCGACCTATTATTGCTCAAGAAAAATCATCGTTTGATTTTAGAGAAATAATGGATAACAAAAAAATTTTATTGGTAAATTTATCGAAAGGTAGGCTAGGGGATATAAATGCTAATCTAATCGGTCTAATCCTTGTGGGTAAAATACTTATGGCCTCACTTTCTAGAGTAGATTCGGTTGGTTTATCCCTTGCGCCATTCTATTTATACATAGATGAGTTCCAAAATATCACCACGAATTCTATAGCCACCATTCTCTCCGAAGCGCGTAAATACAAACTTTCATTAAACATGGCTCATCAGTTTATCGCTCAACTCGAAGAGGGTATAAAAAATGCTGTGTTTGGAAACGTGGGTACTCTCGCTACCTTTAGAGTTGGTACTGATGACGCAGAATATCTAGAGAAACAATACGCGCCTGTGTTTTCAGCAAACGATATTGTGAATATCGATAATAGAAATGCTTATATCAAAATGCTTGTAGATGGCCGACCGGTAAAACCGTTCAATTTAGAAACGCTTGCTCCGCCAGTAGGAGATTCAACACAAGTTCAAATGCTTAAAGAATTATCATTTAATAAATTTGGAGGGAATCGTGCAGAGATAGAAGAGAAAATTTTAGAAAAATATAATAGTCCAGCAAAGCCACTATAAAAATAGATAAGTGAAAGGGCGGATGATTAATCCGCCCTCTTTGTTCACACTGAGGCACTAGGGCCTGTCTTTGACCGGGAGCTGAAGCTCCCGAATGTCCCAGACTTGCCTCTTGTTGCCCATAATTCTGCCGAAGAACAATGGAGTTGTTGGAGTACCTCTGCTTCTCAACTTCTCCAAGCTCTTCGCAAGCATGTGGTCGTAGAGCTTTTGCTTGATCTCTTCTTGATGCTGAATCGGCACTCTACGACGAACGAATCTGTCGAGAGTTGTTACGGGGTCCACTTCCGGATGTCCCTTCACATCTGCTTCGAGTTCGTCTAGAAGAGTTTTGAACTTCATGGTCACCTCATGAGTGAGTTGCTGAAGCCCATCTCAATCTGTCTATCTCAAGACTAGCACAAAACAATATAAAAGTCAATGATAAAATAGAGATTGGGGATAACTAAACCTTAGGAAAACATTGAATCTACGGCCTTTTTTACTAACATACCATCTGCTTTGCCTTTCAAATCTTTCATGATTCCACCCATAAATTGGTTTTTCTTGGTGGGATCTATTGGATTGGATTTGGTAAATTCATTTTTTACATACTCTTCTATTTCCATTTCAGTCATTTGAGTTGGTAAGTATTTTTCCAATACGACCAGTTCATTTTTTTCTGAATCGGCGAGGTCTTGTCTGTTGCCTTTGATAAATTGTTCGATTGAATCTTTGCGTTGCTTCACTTGTCTAGAGATAACATTTAAAACATCTTCATCCGAAAGCTCCTCATCTGGTTTTCGACGCTTAGAAACCAGTTCGTTGGTGAAAGCTGAAACAAGACTTCGAACTACTCCAAGGCGAATAGTATCTTTGGCAAGCATGGCTTCTTTTATCTCATTTTTGATTTGTTGGTGTAATGACATATAACCATTATATAATAGGTTTATGGAAAACATAGGATTCCTCGTGGTAGTAGTTGTTTTGGTTATTAATGCGATAACCCTCTTTGTTCTTTGGAAGAAAATCACCGAAAACAAACCAAAAGAAGATGGCCAAGGAATGCAGTTACTGATGAATCAAGTAAACAATCTGCGAAGAGATGTAAACGAAAATATCAAAGAAATAATCGAAAAGGTTACTCGAGTTGATGAGACTGGCAAACAAATGATTGGCTTTGCAGACCAGTTAGAAGGATTACAAGATATGTTAAAGAATCCAAAACAAAGAGGAGTCCTCGGGGAATATTATCTTGAAACACTTCTGAAGAATGTTTTGCCACCAGGTTCGTATGAGATGCAATACGATTTAGGTATCAACGATGAAGGAGAACGTTTGGTGCCAGATGCAGTAGTATTTGTGAAAGATAAAATAATTCCAGTGGATTCAAAATTTTCCTTGGAAAATTATAATCGACTTGTAGAAGAAAAAGATTCTACAGAAAAAATGCGACTCGAGAAATTATTTGTAAATGATTTAAAAAATCGCATCACAGAAACCAGTAAGTACATTCGACCCGAAAAGGGAACTATGGATTTTGCCTTTATGTTTATTCCGCACGAGGCCATCTACTACGATCTTATAGTGAATAAAATTGGCGCATTGAAAGAAGAAACAGAAAGTTTAGTCCAGCGCGCCGCCTCAAAATACAAAGTGATTATTGTTTCGCCTACATCATTTCTGGCGTATCTCCAAACGGTTCTTCAGGGTCTCAAAGCTATGCATATAGAGGAACAAGCTCTAGAAATAAAGAAAAATGTAGAAAATCTCATAAGACACATAGGGAAATACGATGAGACCTATAAAAAGCTTGGGAATACCTTGGGAACAGCTATAAATCACTATAATTCTGGTTATAAAGAGCTTTCTTTGATGGACAAGGATTTTTTGAAGATTACTGGTTCAGATGCTAGTTTGGAACCATTGACTTTAGATAAACCTTCTGTAGAATAGAGTGCCTATGGAAACAAAGCCAAAAGCCAAATCTACTAAGCCTAAAACAGCGAAAGAAGCTGCTCCAAAGGCCGTTTCTAAGCCCAAATCTGCCCCCAAGACAGATTCTAACTTGTTTGCGGTCATTGCAACGGGAGGCAAGCAATATGCAGTAAAGGTAGGGGATTTGGTTAAAATTGAAAAGATTATAGGGGAATATAAAGAAGGTGATGCTTTAAAATTTGATGATATTTTGCTTGTGGATAATGGAGGATCTGAAACTACTATTGGTACTCCTTTTATAAAAGGCGCAAGTGTGAGTGCGACTTTAAAAAAGATTGCTCGATATAAAACTATTGATGTCATAAAATACAAACAAAAGTCTCGCTATTTCAAAAAGAACGGTCATCGCCAACCATATTTTGAGGTACAAATTGATTCTATAAAATAAATTACTTCGTGCGGTGAAGGAATGCGTTTTTGAGAGTTTCTGGGTCAGCATATTCGAGTTCAATACCAGTAGAAAGTCCTCGACCTAAAATAGAAACGGCTACATCTTTGTTGATTAAAGATGAGAGTTCGGCCTTAAGAAAATCTGCAGTATTTTCTCCTTCTGCATTTGCATTCATACCGAGAATAATTTCTTTCAAATCTTTTTTATGATGCAGATGTTTTTTTAGTTCTTTAATCCTGATTCTTTTTTCTGGTTCTTTTTCCAAGATTGGAAGTGCCCCGCCGAGAACAAAATAATATCCTTTGTAACCTCCGCTTTTTTCTATGGCTTCTAAATCAATATCTCGAGGAACAATCATCAACAATGAACGGTCTCGCGTATCATCCGAACAGGTTGAACACAGTTTGCCCGCATGACCATTTTTGGCAAAAAATCGCAAACATTCATCACATTGCTTAATTTCTTTTTTTAAATTTTCTACGGCATCAACAAGATCCTTAGAAAACCCGTTTTGTCTGTGTAGTAAATAATAAACAAACCTCTTGGCCTGGCGGGGACCAATGCCGGGGAAATGAGAGAATATTTCTGAAAGTTTATCTATACTATTCATTTATCTATTTTATCATGTCTATCGTCGGCTGGATCAGAAGTTTTTAAATTCCTCTTCAGTTTTGCCGTAGTTGGAATAATCAATTTCTACGAATGTATTGTGTCGTGTGTGATAATCCAGAGTGACTGTGCCGAGAGGTCCGTTTCGATGTTTGGCTATAATCAATTCTTTACGCTGAACTTCTTTTATCTTTCCATTTTCATCTCTTAAATCATCTTGGTCTGCATGAATAAACATCACTAGATCAGCGTCTTGTTCTATAGATCCTGAATCTCTAAGATCGGATAGTTTTGGTTTACCACCACGAGTTTCTACGGCTCTAGAGAGCTGAGAAAGGGCTATAACAGGGATATCGAGCTCACGGGCTAGGTGTTTGAGAGAACGTGATATTTCAGTTACTTGTTGAACCATAGATTCAGAGTTTTTAGTATTTGTAGGAGACATTAACTGTAAGTAGTCCACGATAAGAAGTTTTAATCCTTTTTCAATCTTTAGTTTTCTTGCGGCCGAGCGCATTTTTAAAACAGTATTCCCAGCTTGATCATCAATATAAATAGGAGTTCGTGAGAGGTCATCAAGAGCATCACGAATGTTTTTAAATGTATCATCACGCCAAGTTCCAGTTTGGGTACGGATACCTTTTCGAATAGTTGAAGCATCAATCCTTGATTGAGCAGAAACAATACGGTCCACAAGTTGATCCGCACTCATTTCAAGAGAAAAGATACCGACTGGTACTTGGTGTTCGCTGGCTGTTCGTCTGGCAATATCTAAAGCAAGAGCCGTTTTACCGACCGATGGTCGTGCTGCAATTATGATTAGATCAGAATTTTGGAATCCACCGAGAATATCGTCGAGGGATTTAAAACCAGTATGAACCCCTCGAAGAACATGATCTGGACTG